>JAYGEB010000520.1:0-28993 GCA_046582595.1 Alphaproteobacteria bacterium
AGCCCCTTTCTGGGACGCGTGGCGCAATCCGATCCGGAATTTTTGCCCCGGCTATTCCGCGACGATCCGGCGGAGAACCTGTCGGGAATTCTGGCGGCTCTAAACTTGGCCTTGGACAATGCCGGTGACATGGACCAGGCAATGGCGCGCCTGCGTTTGGCCCGGCGCCGGGTGGCGATCCTGGTGGCCTTGGCGGATGTCTCGGGCGCGTGGAATCTGGATCGGGTCACGGATGCGCTGTCGCGCTTCGCGGACACTGCCGTCGGAGGGGCGGTGCGTTGGCTGTTGCGCGATGCGGCACGGCGGGGCGAGCTGGATTTGAAGGATGAAAGGCAACCGGAGCAGGGTTGCGGCCTGGTGGTCCTGGGCATGGGGAAGTTGGGCGCCAACGAGCTGAATTATTCCTCCGATGTGGATCTGATCGCGCTGTATGATGAACAGACGACGTCCTATGTGGGCAAGCGCACGGTCCAGGACTGCTTCATCCGCCTGATCCGCGACCTGGTCAAGATGCTGCAGAAGCCCACGCGGGACGGCTATGTCCTGCGCACCGATCTGCGCCTGCGCCCCGATCCCGGCGTCACCTCGGTGGTGGTGGGCATGACGGCGGCGGAGCAATATTACGAAAGTATGGGGCAAAACTGGGAACGGGCCGCCATGATCAAGGCGCGGCCCGTCGCCGGCGACCTTGAGGCCGGCGCCCGTTTTCTGAAGCGTCTGCGGCCCTTCATCTGGCGCCGCAATCTGGACTATGCCGCGATCGCCGATATCCACTCCATCATGCGCAAGATCCATGGCCACGAGGGCGATGGCGATATCGAGGTGGAGGGCCACAATATCAAACTGGGCCGTGGCGGTATTCGCGATATCGAATTTTTTGCCCAGACCCAGCAACTTATCGCCGGCGGGCGGGAGCCCGGCTTGCGCCTTGCCGCCACCGTCGCCGCCTTGGACGCCCTGGCCACGGGTGGCTGGATTGACCGCATCGCGGCGGCGGAATTGACGGCGGCTTATGAATTCCTGCGCCGCTTGGAACATCGCCTGCAAATGGTGGCCGACGAACAGACCCAGACCATGCCCAAGACCGCCCCCGGCGTGGAGCACACGGCCGCGTTCATGGGTTTTGCGGTGGCGGCGGATTTCCGGGCCACCTTGCTGGGCCATCTGGGCCGGGTGCGTCATCATCACGGCGTTCTGTTCGATGCCGCCCCCGATCGCCTGGGCGATGGCAACCTGATTTTTACTGGTACCGATGATGACCCCGATACCCTGGAGCGATTGACCGCCATGGGGTTCGACGGCGCCCTGGGCGCCTCCCAGACGGTGCGGGGCTGGCACCATGGCCGCTGCCGCGCCATGCGCTCGGTCCGGGCGCGGGAGTTGCTGACCGCCCTGACGCCGGCCTTGTTGCAGGCCTTCGCCGACACCGCCAGTCCGAACGCCACATTGGGCCGCTTCGACCGCTTTCTGTCGAACCTGCCCACGGGCGTGCAGCTTTTTTCCTTGCTGACGGCGCGGCCGCAATTATTGAAGCTGCTGGCCGAGATCATGGGCAGCGCGCCCCGTCTGGCCAATTACCTGGCGGAAAACTCGACCGTTGTCGACGCCATGATCAGTGCCGAATTTCTTGCCGCGCCGCCTAACTTGCGGGCCTTGCGGGCAGAATTCAAGGTGGCGATGGACGCCGCCGTCGATTTCCAGGATGTGCTGGATTTGACCCGGCGCCATGTCAAGGAACGCAAATTTCAAATTGGCGTGCAAATTCTGGGCGCCACCATTGATGCCGACCGTTCCGGGGCCGGTTATGCCGATCTGGCGGAGGCCGCCCTGGCCTCCCTGCTGCCCCAGGTCAGCGCCGCCTTCGCCGAACAGGAACGCCACGGTGCCATCTCGGGCGGCGCCATGGCCATTCTGGCCATGGGCAAGCTGGGCAGCCGTGAGTTGACGGGAGAATCCGATCTGGATCTGATTTTCGTCTATGATTATCCCGACCATGACGCGGTCTCGGATGGCGAGCGGTCCCTGCCGGCGCAGCAATATTATTCCCGCCTGAGCCAGCGCCTGATCAATGCCATGACCGTGCCCACGGCCGAGGGTAAATTATATGAGGTGGACATGCGGTTGCGCCCTTCGGGCAATTCCGGGCCGGTGGCGACCCGCTTTAAAGGCTTTGGCGACTATCAGCGCAACGAGGCCTGGACCTGGGAACACATGGCCCTGACACGGGCCCGGGTTATCGCGGGCGAAGCGGATCTGGTGCGGCGGGTGGAAGGCACCATCGCCGAAGTTCTGCGCCGTCCCCGTGAACGGAGGGTGGTCGCCGGCGATGTCGTCGCAATGCGGCAAAGACTGGTCAAGCAGGCGGGAGGCGGCGGCGTCAATCCCTGGGAATTGAAAATGGTCCGCGGCGGGTTGTTGGATATTGAGTTCATCGCCCAATTTTTGCAGCTTTTGCAGGGCGGCCGGAGCGGCGGCGAAGGCGAGGGTCCACTGCATCCCAACACCTGCATGGCCTTGTCCAAGCTTGCCCGCGCCGGCGCTCTAACAGCAAGCCGGGCGGATGAATTGATCGCCGCATCGGGCCTCTATCGTGACCTGATGGCATTGTTCCGGGTCGCGGTGAGCGGCGATTTCGATCCGTCCGCGGCGCCCCGTGGTCTGGTGGACGCCGTGTTGCGGTTGACCGGAACCGCCAGCCTGGACCAATTGGAGGCCCATTTGCGCACGACCCAGGCCGGCATCCATGGCGCCTTTCAAGAGATTGTCGAAAGGGCGGCGGAAGATGACTAGATTTAACCTCGGGGAAGGGTGAAACCATGGCTGGGAATTTGGGCGCCTATATCAAACACGACGAGGTGGCCCTGGCGCCGACCGCTGAAGGGCCCCTGTCGGGCCTCGAATTCGCGGTCAAGGACCTCTATGACATCGCCGGGCACACGACGGGGGCGGGCAGCCCGGACTGGCTGGCCAGCCATGGCCCGGCAATTGCCACCGCCTCCGCCGTAACGAAGCTGTTGGCGGCGGGCGCGCGCATGGTGGCGAAGGCGCAGACCGATGAAATGGCTTTTTCCGTCACCGGGCAAAACGCCCATTACGGCACGCCGGTCAACGTCAATGCGCCGGGGCGCATTCCGGGCGGGTCATCGTCGGGTCCGGCGGCGGCGGTGGCGGGCGGTTTGGTGGATTTCGCTCTGGGTTCGGATACGGGGGGTTCGGTGCGCATGCCGGCGGGATTTTGCGGTATCCACGGCATCCGCACGACCCAGGACCGCATCCCGGTCGATGGCGTGCATCCCTTGGCGCCGTGTTTCGACACCATTGGCTGGTTTGCCCGAAGCGGTAGGTTGATGGAACAAGTGGGGCGGGTGCTGTTGCCCGGTTCCGGCGCGGCCGCCAGGCCGACGAGGCTGTTGGTGGCGCAAGACTGCTTCGAATTGCCGCCCGGCGGCGTGGCGGCGGCCTTGCGGGAGGCGGTCGATCTGGCCGCCCGGCATTTCGACAGCCGGGAAGACGTCCGGGTCAACGACGATGGCGGTGAAAACACGGGCCCCGATAAATGGATGCCGCATTTCCGCACCCTGCAAATGGCCGACATCTGGCGCAGCCATGGCGCCTGGATTGAACGGACAAGGCCGAATTTTGGTCCCGGCGTCGCCGAGCGCTTTGCCATGTGCGCCACCATCACGGCGGCGGCGGAAGCGGAAAGCAGCCAGGTGCGTGACACCGTGCGCCGGCGTCTGGCAACCCTGTTGTCTGGCGACAGCGTCCTGTGTCTGCCCACCGCGCCCGGCATCGCGCCCTTGCGTGAGACGGCGGAGGCGGCGCTGGACGATTTCCGCTGGCGTAGCATGGGTTTGACCTGCGTGGCCGGCCTGTCGGGTTGCCCGCAGATCAGCCTGCCCCTGGCCAGCCTGGAAAATTGCCCCCTGGGACTGTCTCTGATGGCCGCGCCGGGGGCTGACGAAACTTTGTTACACTTGGCCGCGGCGATTGCGCCCTAGACCGGATTTCACTAATACGAAGTCATGACGGCAACAGATGGCATCGTGCCCCCAGGACTAGCGCGCCCGGCCATGGGCCGGGTACGGGTGCGGACCCTGCTGACCATCCGTTGGCTGGCGATCGCGGGCCAGCTGGCGGCGCTGCTGGTGGTCGATGCCTTTCTGGAATTTGAATTGCCCATGATCGCCGCCATGGCGACCATTGGCGCCTCCGCGGTCATGAACGTCTGGATCATTGCCCGGCATCGGTTAAGCGATTGGCACCGCGACCGGGCGGCCGCCGGATACCTGGCCTTCGATATTGGACAGCTTGCGGTCCTGCTCTATCTCACGGGCGGTCTGGATAATCCGTTCGCCTTGTTATTCTTGGTGCCGGTAACCATTTCCGCCACCATTCTCAGCCTGCGCAGCACGGTTTACCTGGGCCTGTTGGCGTTGATCTGCGTCAGCCTGTTGGCTTTTCTTCACTTGCCGCTGCCCTGGCCGGCGCCAGGTTTCCGTCTGCCGCATTTGTATGCGGCGGCGATCTGGGTCTCTCTGGTGCTGGCGACGGCCTTTCTGATGTTCTACGCTTGGCGGGTGGCGGAGGAGGCCCGGCGCATGTCGGATGCCTTGGCGGCCACTCAGGAAACCCTGTCGCGGGAACAGGAAGTGTCGGCTCTGGGTAGTCTGGCGGCGGCGGCGGCACATGAACTGGGCACGCCGTTGGGCACCATCGCGCTGATCGCCAAGGAATTGCTGCGCGATCAGCCGGCGGGCGGCGATGTCCATACTGATCTGGAAGTTCTGAACGGCGAGGTCGCCCGCTGCCGCGAGATTCTGGCGGGTCTGGCCCGCGATCCCTCCGCCGGCGCCGACCGGGCGGTCTCGCGCATGGCATTCGATGTCCTGATAAATGATGCCGCGCGGCGGCATGGCGACGGCGGCAAGACGGTGCGGCTGACGGCAAGGGCCGTGACCCCGCCGCCCCAGGTCTCCCGCAGCCCGGAATTGATCCAAGGTCTGGGCAATCTGATCGAAAACGCCCTGGATTTCGCCGCCGGCCGGGTTGATCTTGAATACACCTGGGACGAGGCTCTGGTCGAACTATCGATCAGCGATGACGGCCCCGGCTTTCCGCCCAATATTCTTGGACTGCTGGGGGATCCCTATATCTCGACCCGGCCCGGCGCCGGGCGCATGGGCCTCGGCGTGTTCATATCCAAGACCTTGCTGGAACGCACTGGCGCCAGCCTGCATTTTTTCAACCGAAAACAGGGCCAGGGCGCGACGGTTGTCATTCGCTGGCCGAGGCACATAATAGAACTTGCCGAAGACCAGCCCACGGGGAGCACGGAACATGGCGGCGGATAACACGGATAGCGTGGATGGGGCGGAGACGGCGCGGACGCTTTTGTTGGTTGACGATGACGAGGTCTGGCTGCGGCGCCTGGCCACCGCCATGGACCGGCGCGGGTTCAACGTGACCACGGCGGCTTCCGTGCGCGAGGCCATCGAGCAGGCCCGGAAGGTCACCCCCGACTATGCCGTGATCGATTTGCGCCTGGAAGACGGCAGCGGCCTGGATGTGGTCGGCGCCCTGCGCGAGGCGCGGCCCGATGGCCGTATCGTCATGCTGACGGGTTATGGCAACATTGCCACCGCCGTGGCGGCGGTAAAGTTGGGTGCGGTGGATTATCTCTCAAAGCCGGCGGATGCCGATACGATCGAGACCGCCCTGCTGGCCAAGGAGGGCGAGACCCCGGCGCCGCCCGAACGGCCCATGTCCGCCGACCGGGTGCGCTGGGAGCATATTCAACGGGTTTACGAATTATGCGGCCGCAATGTCTCCGAAACCGCGCGCCGCCTGAACATGCACCGGCGTACCCTGCAGCGCATCCTGGCCAAGCATTCGCCCCGGGAATAGGGTGGAACCCGATGGCGCGACATTCAAGTCCACAAATCTCCAGGCGGGTCGCGCTGTGCGGGGTGATCCTGGAAAGCAATGCCTTTTCCCCCATCGCTGAAGAGGCGAATTTCCGCGAAGCCTTGTATATGACCGGCGCGGAGATGGTCGCGGCGGCGCGTCAGCCGGTCTCCGCCCTGCCGCGGGAAATGTCGGCCTTTGTTCAGACCATGGACGCCACCGGGCCCTGGGTGCCGGTGCCGCTGCTTCTCACCGGTTGCCCGCCGTGGGGCCCCGTGGAGGGCGGGTTTTTCACCGCTTGCCGGGACCACATCGTGGCCGGCCTGAAGCGGGCCGGGCCCCTGGATGGCGTCTACATCGCCAATCATGGCGCCATGGTGGCGACTGATGATGGCGACCCGGACGGCACCTTGATGGCGGCGATCCGGGATGCGGTGGGCGGCGAGGCGGCGGTGATCGCCACCCTGGATCTGCATGCCAATGTTTCCCAGGCCATGGCGGCATCGACGGACGCCATCATCGGCTACCTGACGAACCCCCATGTGGATCAGGTCCAGCGCGGCGAAGAGGCCGCGCTGTTGATGCGGCGGATGTTCGCCGGGATGCGGCCGGCCCAGGCGATCGTGCGTCTTCCCCTGGTGCCGCCCTCAACCACATTGCTGACGGCGTCCGGGCCCTACGGCGATTTGATCGACTTTGGCCAGAGGCGCGGCAGGGAGCAGGGCGGCGAAATCGTCAATGTCTCGGTCTTTGGAAATTTCGCCTTTTCGGACACGGCCAAAAATGGCCTCTCCGTCGTTGTCACCGCCCGTGACGACAAGGACAAGGCCGCCGTCCTGGCCAACGAGATCGCCGTCCGGGCCTGGAACAACCGCGCCGCCTTCACCCGCGAGATGACATCCATCGACGAAGCCGTGGCGCTGGCCGGGGCGGTCGCCGAAGATCCCGGCCGGGCCGCGGTCATTCTGTCCGATGCGGGCGATAATCCGGGCGGCGGTGGCGAGGGGCGCACCACCTGGCTGCTGGCCGCCTTGGCCGCGGCGGAGGTCAGGGAGGTCTATTTCGGCGCCTTTTTTGACCCGGAATTGGGCCTGGAAGCGCATGACCTGGGCGAGGGCGCCGAATTCAACGCCGTCTTCAACCGCACCGGCGATACGGAATTTTCCAAACGCTTCGAAGCCAGGGCGGAAGTATTGAAGCTGCACGACGGCCGGGTGGTGGGCCGTCTGGGCATCTACAAAAACCGCCAAATCGTCCTAGGGCCCTGCGCGGCGCTGCGGATCGGCGGCGCCGATGGTATTACCGTGATCGTCATCAGCGCCCGCCACCAAACCGCCGACCCGGTATTTTTCGAGATGTTCGGCCTGGACATCGCCCGGGCGCGCACGGTCTGCGTCAAATCGCGGGGCCATTTCAGGGCCGGATTCGCGCCCTGGTTTCCTGCCGAACAGGTCTTCGAAATCGATACTCCGGGGCTGACCTCCCCCGTCCTGAGCCGGTTCAATTGGCGCAACCTGCCCCGCCCCGTCTATCCCCTGGACCCGGACACCACGTGGGCGCCTGGGTAGCCGCCCCGCACGCCCAACAGGCGCGGGCAGGGAGGCGGGCGGCCCGGCTATATAACGTTGGTTGAAAAAGTTCTAAGCCGCCTGTTGCCGCGCGGCCTCCCGCATGACGTCGGCGATCAAGGAATAGGTGGCGGCCCAGGCGTCGTGGACATCGGTGGTGAACGCGCTACCGAGACCCTGTTCCAGCGTCCACAGCAAGGCCGCGCCGACGGTATCGTAGTCGCTTTCCTTGACGCCGTATTCCCGATGCCGCTGGCCCAGGGTTTGTATCGAAGGCACGATGGTCTCCAGCTTCGTCAGGCCGTTCACCGCGATTTTCAGGGTGGCCATCAATTTTTTCCCCTGCTCGGCGAGGTCACCGGTGAACAGGGGCCGAAGGCTCGGGTCAAGTTCGAACAGCCTGCCATAGAATAATTCCGCCGCCGCCTCGGCGATTGTTTCCACCGTGGCGAAGGTAGACTGAACCAATTCGATTTCCGCGGCGCTCAAGGGGCCGTCATCGCCATTGTCCGCCGGTTCGGCATCGGCCTCGGTCTGGTCTCCGTCCGTGACCGTCGCCAAATCGTCTTTGATGCTCTGAATGCGCAGGGCCATGGCATCGACCAGTTCACTGATCTGATCGGTCGCCTCCCTGGTCGCATCGGACAAATTCTTCACCTCTCCCGCTACGACGGCGAAGCCGCGGCCCGCCTCGCCCGCACGGTCGGCTTCGATGGTCGCGTTGAGAGCCAGCAAATGGGTTTTTTCCGAAATCTCGGTAATCGTTGTCGCGACCTCCCTGATCTTGGCGGTATCGCCATCCAATGCCTCGACCTGAGAAACCACGCGGTCGATATCGTCATCCGCTTGGGTGCTTAATCGACCGATCATGGCGTCAAGATCCTGAATTCTTGCCGCCGTGGCGCTCACGACCTCGTTGATATTCTCGGTGGCGGCCTGGGTATTGGTTGAAAGGTTTTTTACCTCCAGGGCCACGACTTTGAAACCACGGCCCACCTCGCCGGCGCGGGCGGCTTCGATATTCGCATTCAGCGCCAGGAAATTAGTTTGACCGGCGATGCCTTTGATGACTGCGCCAATGAGGTGGATTTTTTCAATGTCCTGAGCGAAGTGTGCAGTCAATGTTGACAAATGCTCGATCGTTGAATCAGTGATAATGGCCAAAACGCGCCCTCCATGGATGGTCCGCTTCAGACGCTAACGGTTAAGATATAATTTTTTATGAAGGTAACGAGATGTTTCCGCCGCCCAGGATCGAATGGCGCCACAATTTGTCCCGGACCGCGAATTTGGGGCGAATTTTCCCTCCGGGCCGCCGGACTATTTACACCACCCTGCCCATCGCCCATTGTCATGCCCGACGGCTGAAGGAACAGAGACTGGGCAAGGGAACATGCGCGACAAAGACTATCTGTTGTCTCTATTGGACTACAATGTCTGGGCCAATGGGGAATATTTCAAACAAATCCGGGCGCTGCCGGCGGATGAAGTCGACAAGCAGCGACCGTCTTTGATGAACAGCATCCTGATATCAGTCAATCATCTTTTGGTGATCGATAAGGTCTGGCTGGCCCATATGAAGGGCGAAGATCATCCCTTCGAGAGTCTGCAAACAATCCTGCACGAAGACCTGGACGATCTCTGGGCCGCCAAGACGGCCATGGACCGGGAGATCAGGGACTATGTCCGCGCGCTCGATGGCGACGGGCTCGAAGAGGTTATCCACTACGAGTTGATCGGCGGCAACCGGGGCAGCTTGCCGCGCTATCTCATTGTCACCCATTTGGCCATTCATGGCGCCTTCCACCGGGGCTTTATCGGCGACATGTTTGGCCAAATCCCCCTGATGCCCGCTGGCCAGGATATCCCCGTGTGGGAGAGGGCGTCGAGAACATGATGAAACTGGGCTTTTTCACCATGCCGATCCATCCGCCGAGCCGCGGCCTCGCGGAGACCTTGAAGGAAGACCGCGAACTTGTTCTGCTGGCCGAGGAACTGGGCTTCGTGGAAGGCTTCATCGGCGAGCATATCACCGACGGGGCCGAGAATATCACCTCGCCCCTGATATTCATTGCCTGGCTGTTGCGGGAGACCTCGCGCATCAAACTGGGCACCGGGACAGTGAATTTGCCCATTCACCACCCCGCCGTGGTCGCCGCCGAGGTCGCCATGGTCGACCAC
The DNA here is from genome assembly GCA_046582595.1 of Alphaproteobacteria bacterium. Taxonomy (GTDB): domain Bacteria; phylum Pseudomonadota; class Alphaproteobacteria. The sequence continues at coordinate 9,657 of JAYGEB010000520.1, forward strand.
ATGGCCGAGGGCCGGTTCATATTCGGCATCTCTCCGGGCGGGCTGATCTCGGACGCCGAGGCCATGGGCGTATTGGACAACGACCGCACGGCGATGTTTTTGGAAGCCATCAACCATATTCTCGCCATCTGGGAGGGCGAACCGCCCTACGACCTGAAGGGTGATTATTGGACCATCTCCACCGGGCGCACCATCATTTCCGAACTTGCCCAGGGCACCATGGCGAAACCTTACCAACGGCCCCATCCGCCCATCGTGGTTACCGCCGTGGCGCCCTTTTCCCAAGGCGTGGCGGCCGCCGCCGAGCGCGGCTGGGACCCGATTTCGGCCAATTTTTTACAGCCCCAGTGGGTCAGGACCCATTGGCCGAAATATGCCGAGGGCTGCGCCAAGGCCGGACGGCGGGCGGACCCGGCAAACTGGCGGGTCGCCAAGAGTATTTTCGTAGCCGACGACGCGGCGACCGCCGAACGTTACGCCACCGCGCCCGAGGGCCCCTATCATTTCTACTATCATTCCCTGTTTACAAAACTGCTTCGCGTCGGCCGCGCCAACCTGTTCAAGACCGATCCCGATATGCCCGACGACGCCCTTGATCTGGACACAATCGTCGATCAACTGGTCATCCGCGGCACCATCGATCAGGTCGTTGATCAAATCCTGGCCTACCGGGAGACGATCGGCGATTTCGGCACTCTGCTCTATGCCGGGCATGACTGGATGGACAAGGATCTCGCGCGGCGTTCCATGGTGCTGATGGCCGAGCAGGTCTTGCCCAAGGTTAATGCGGCCATCGGCGGATAATAATTCAGGGAATGGTTACAGTACCTAGGGCGGCGAGGATACATTCCGGCGTGGCCGGATGCACGGTCACGCGGACGTTCAGGGGACCGAGCGCGTCATTGATGGCATTGAGAACGGCGGCCGGCGCGCCGGCGGTGCCGGCCTCGCCCGCGCCCTTGGCGCCAAGTTCCGAATCGCCGGTCGGGGTTTCAATATGGGCGACCTCGATGTCGGGCATTTCGGCCGCCATGGGGGTCAGGTAATCCATCATGGAGCCGTTGAGGAGCTGCCCTTCGCCATCGTACAGGCAATGTTCGAACAGGGCGCCGCCGATGCCCTGCACAACGCCGCCGCGGATCTGTTCATCGACCAGTTGCGGATTGATCACGGTGCCGCAATCCTCCACCGCCCAGTGTTTGAGCAGGGTGACGAAGCCCGTTTCGATGTCAACTTCCAGCCAGGAAGCTTGAACACCGTTGGTGAAGGCGAAGGGGTATTGCTTGGGGACATAGTGCCGGGTCACGACCAGTTCGCTCTGAAAGTCCCGCGGCAGGGTATCGGCCCGGAAGTAGGCGATGCGGCCGATCTCGTCCAGGCCCATGCGATCGTTGCCATTCCCCATGTCGACCACCCTATCTTCGCGAATATCCAACGTCTCCGGTTCGGCCTGCAGGATGACGCCCGCGACCTTGAGAATATTTTCGCGCAACGCCTTGCCCGCTTGAACCGCCGCCTCGCCGCCGATGCCCGCGGCCCGAGAAGCCCAGGTGCCGCCGCCGTAGGGGACGACGTCGGTATCGCCGGTAATGACCCGCACCCTGTCAATGGACACGCCCACGGCGGTCGCCGTGACCTGCGCCATGACCGCCTCCGCGCCCTGGCCCTGTTCCGTGACGCCGGTGGCGCAAATGACATTGCCCTTGGCGTCAAGCCGCAGGGTGCAGCCATCTTGAGCGGAAATACGGGCGCCGCCGACACCGTAAAACATGGCGCTTGGGTTTGTCAGTTCGATGAAGGTGGCGATGCCAATGCCCCGGTAGACGCCTATCGCCCGCTGATTTTCCTGCTCGGCCCGCAAGGCGCCGTAATCCATCAGTTCGAGCAACCGGTCCAGGGCGCGATGATGTGATAGTCCCTCGAATTTGAGGCCGGTCGCCGCCGTATGGGGATAGCCATCGTCCGGGATCAAGTTACGCCGGCGGACTTCGACGGGATCCAGGCCAATGGCGGCGGCGGCGGCATCGACCAGACCTTCGGTCACGGCGGTGGCGATGGGGTGGCCAACGGCCCGGTATTGGCACATGGGCACCTTGTTCTGGAAGACCACGGTGGTCTTCGCCCGGTAGTTGCCGCAGGTGTACTGGGCGCCGGTCAGATTGACGATCTGGTTGGCCTCGATGCCGGAGGTTCTGGGATAGACCGAAAAAGGACCGATACCGGTCAGATCGTCGATCTCCAGGCCCAGAATTTCTCCGTCATCGGCGATCGCCATGCGGCCCTTGATACGATGATCCCGGGCATGGATATCCGTGATAAAGGATTCCAAACGGTCGGCGATGAATTTGACCGGACGGGCCAGCATGACGCTCAAGGCGGCCGTCGCCATTTCATCGGCGTAGGCATGCACCTTGATGCCGTAGGAACCGCCCACGTCGCCGCAGATGACGCGGACGTCGTGTTCCTCCAGGCCCAGATGGGTGGCGAAGATGTTCTGCATCATGTGCGGCGCCTGGCACGAGTGATGCACGGTGAGGCGCCGCTCCGCCGGTTCGAAACTGGCGAGGATGGCACGCGGTTCCAGGGTAACGCCGGTATGCCGACCAAAGGAAAACTCCTCCTCGACCACCGTCCCGGCGGCGAAGGCGGCATCCACGTCGCCCGCCTCGAACGATCGTTGCCAGGCCAGATTGTCGCCCAGGTCGGGGTGGATGACGGGCGTTTCGGCATCCAGCGCCCGTTCCGCATCGACGACGGCGGGCAACTCCCGCCAATCAACCACAACGGCCTCGACGCCGTCTTCGGCCTGGGCCCGGGTCTCGGCCACCACGGCGGCGACCGCCTCGCCCTGCCAGCAGGCCTTATCCATCGCGAGCGCATGTTGGGGTTGCGATTTCAAGCCCGCCAAATGGCTGAGGACGCCAACCCAGGGCGTGCAATAGGCCGACAGTTCGGCCCCGGTGACGACGGCGGCTACGCCGGGGCTGGCCTTGGCGGCGGCCGTGTCGATGGACTCAATGCGGGCATGGGCGTAGGGCGAACGGACAAAGGCGACATGCACCATGCGGGGCAGGCGGATGTCATCGACGAAGGCGCCCCGCCCTTGCAACAACCGGCGCACGTTGGGGCGGGGTACGCTGCGTCCAATGTAGCTGTTCGGCCGGTCGAGGATCGCGTGTAGGGTGGTTTCACTCATGACGCCGCCCCTTCACGACGCTCGGCAGAAGTGCTTTCGCCCGCGCGGCGGCTGGCCGCGACACTCTCAATGGCATCGACGATGGCGTGATAGCCCGTGCAGCGGCAATAGTTGCCGGACAGGTAGATGCGGATTTCCTCCCGGCTGGGGGCCGGGTTGGCCGCCAGCAGAGCCTGTGCGGTGAGCAACATGCCGGGCGTGCAATAGCCGCATTGCAGGGCGTTGCGGGTGTGAAAGACGGCCTGCAAGTCGGCCACTTCGCCGCTGTCCGAGAGGCCTTCGATGGTCTCCACGTGGGCGCCGTCCGCCTGCGCCGCCAAAACCAGACACCCGCGGACGATGTCGCCGTCCAGACGCACCGTGCAGGCGCCGCAGGAGCCGTGTTCGCAGCCGACGTGGCTTCCCGTCAATTCCAGCCCGTAACGCAAAAAGTCGACCAGGGTCTGGCGCGCCGGCACGCGGGCCGAAACTTCGCCGCCGTTGACGGTCAACGAGAGGTCGATCATCGGTTCCATGATTTAATCTCCATTCTACCTCACGCCGCCAATCGCGCGAGTGCGCGCCTGGTCAGGACGCCGCAATGGTGCAATTTCGTTTGCGCGCCGCAGCCCGGCTGACCGACCGCCTGAATGTCGTCGCCCAAAGCCGCCGCCGCCGCCGTGATGTTGGCTTCGGAAAGAATTTCGCCCTCGAGCTTTCGCGCGGCGGCCAAAGCCAGAACCGGCTTGTCACTGGCGCCGAAGAAAGCAAGGCGGAGATCGAAGACGCGGCCTTCGTCTACTCTTGCATGCGCGGCCAGGCCGGCCAGCGCGTAATCGCCATGGCGCCGGGCCAGTTCGCTGAAACCGGAACGGTAGCCCGGCGCCAGAACGGGAACCTCGACGGCACGAATAATCTCACCCGCCCGCAATCCGGTTTGAAATGTGCCGGTAAAGAACTCGGCCGCCGGCAGTACGCGCGTGCCGTCGGGGCCCTGGATCTCAATCCGGCCGCCGAGGGCAAGCAGGCAGGCGGGCAGTTCGGCGGCGGGATCGGCCAGGGCCAGGCTGCCGCCGATGGTGCCCCGGTTACGGATTGCCGGGTGTCCGATGTGCAGGGCGGCATCTTTCAAAAGCGGCGCCGCCTCGGCCACCGCCGACGAGGCGGCAAGCTCGCAATGGCGCACCAGGGCGCCCAAGCGCAGCCAACCACCGGCGATGGATATTTCATCAAGGCCCTTTAACCTGGAGATATCGACGACATGGCTGGGCGCCACCAAACGCATATTGAGCATGGGCAGCAAACTCTGGCCGCCGGCAAGGATGACCGCCTCGGGATGCCGGCCAAGGACCGCCAGCGCCTCGTCCATGGATGCCGGCCGGACATATTCGAACCTTACAGGCTTCATGAACGACCCCTTATCCCATGCCGCCGCCACTTCCAGGTTATTGTAGCCTTGTGCATGGATGGCGCAAGCGCCGCCCCGGCGTACCGGATTTTACTCCGCCCTTTTCGGTTTATCCGTGTTGTGTTAGGACTCGTTCACTCAAATGTGAAGAAGGGCGTATCTAGCTTTCAACCGAAGTTCAAAATTAAAAACTTTACCGATTGGGGAGGTAGGCAATGTTCAAGAATTTTGTAATCAAGCGCCGGATGCTGGCGCTGGGTGGAATGGTGGCCGCGGCCCTGTTTCTGACCCAAACTTTGGCGCCGACGGTGGCGCGGGCGGCGGAACCCATTAAAATTGGCTTCTCCATGGCCCTCACCGGCGCCCTGGCGGGGGCTGGCAAGGCGGCCCTGATCGCCATGGAAATTTGGCGCGAGGACATCAACAAACAGGGCGGCTTGCTGGGCCGGCAAATTGAGTTCGTTTACTATGACGACGCCACCTCGCCGTCCAAGGTGCCGGGCATCTACACCAAGCTGCTGAACATCGACAATGTTGACTTGGTGGTATCCAGTTATGGCACCAACGAAATTTCACCGGCCATGCCCATCATCATGCGCAAGGGCCTGGTCTTCATGTCCCTGTTCGGCCTGGCCGTGAACGACCGCTTCAAATATGACCGTTATTTCCAGATCATGCCGGCCGGCCCCTCACCCAAGGTAGACTGGTCCAGGGGTTTCTTTGATCTGGCCATGGCGCAGAATCCAAAGCCGAAAAGCATTGCCTTGTTGGCCGAAGACGCGGAATTCGCCCGCAACGCCGTTGCCGGCGCCCGCGAAAATGCCAAAAGGGTCGGCTTGAAAATTGTTTACGACAAGACCTTCCCCTTCGGCTCGAAGAACGTGACGCCGGTGCTGCGCGCCATCAAGGCGTCGGGCGCGGAACTGATCTATATCGGTTCCTACCCGCATGGTTCGGTCGGCCTGGTCAAGGCGGCGAACGAGCTGGAGTTGAAGGCCAAGATGTTTGGCGGCGGCATGGTTGGGTTGCAGTTCGCGGCGATCCAGAAAAACCTTGGTCCATTGCTGAACAATATCGTCAACTATGACTTCTGGGTGCCGGAGCCGACCTTGAAATTCGAGGGCATCGAAGAGTTCCTGGCCAAGTATCAGGCGGCGGCCAAGGGCAAGAAGGTCGATCCGCTGGGGCATTATCTGCCGCCCTATGCCTATGCATACCTGCAAATCCTCGGCCAGGCGGTGACCGCCGTGGGCAGCCTGGACCAGAAAGCCATCGCCGCGCATATCCACGCCAACACTTTTAAAACCGTGGTTGGCCCGGTCAGCTTCGCCGCGAACGGCGAATGGGCGAAGACCCGCACCTTGCAGGTCCAGTTCCGCAATGTCGAAGCCAACAACATGGAGCAGTTTAACCATGCCGGTAAGCGTATCGTCCTCTATCCGGAAAGCGTGAAATCGGGCGAAATCGTTTATCCCTACAAGTAGCGTCGAATATCCGACCGCACAATCAGGGGCCCGATCGTAGTGTTTTCCGGCGAATTGTTGATTAACGCCATTGTTTCGGGTCTCCTGATTGGCGGGTTCTATGCGGCCGTGGCCCTGGGCCTGTCGATCACCTTTGGTTGTCTGGAAATCGTTAATATCGCCCATCCGACGTTCGTGATTTTCGGCTCCTACGTGACCTACATCGTCAACCTGAACTTCGGTCTCGACCCGCTCCTGGCCGGTTTGGTGTTCACGCCGGTGTTTTTTCTGCTCGGGATGCTGCTTTATCGATTTTACTATGTCAGCTTCGAACGGGCCGGCCAGGAATCGCTCAACGGCCTGGCGTTCTTTTTTGGCCTGATGTTCACGATCGAAGTGCTGCTGATATTGGTTTACGGGGTCGATTACAGACTGGTCAACGCGCCCTACATTGGCGAAACTTGGCGCCTCGGTTACGTCGATTTCCCCCTTCGCTTGACCGTGCCGTTCGTGGCCGGGACGGTTATGACCTTGGGCGTCTATTTCTTTCTCTCCAAGACGTTTCTGGGCCGCGCCATCATGGCGGTTTCCCAGGACCGCCTGGCCCTGCAACTCATGGGCGCCGATCCCATACGGGTCAAGCAATTCGCCATGGGCATCGCCATCGCCACGGCGGCCGTAGCCGGCTCGTTGCTGATCATTATCGGTCCCGTGGATCCGTCCCAGGGGCGGCTTTATATAGGGCGGGTCTTCGCAATTGTGGTCTTGGGCGGCATGGGAAGTGTCGGCGGCACCTTGATTGCCGCCCTGTTGATCGGCGTCATCGAAAGCTTCGTGGCGACATTTTATGGACCGTCATGGGCACCGGCCGTTTCCTTCGGGCTGCTCTTCATCACCTTGGCCCTGCGGCCCCAAGGCATGTTCGGTAGGGCCTAGAAGGGACATGGGAAAATTTTCCATTGGCGCCGGCGCCGTGCTCCTGGCCGGGCTGGCGTTTACCGGGGCCTTTGACAACGAGTTCTATTTTTTTGCCGGCTACGTCATCCTGCAAGGCGTGGTCATGGCCACCGCCTGGAATATCCTTGGCGGCTTCACCGGCTACGTGAATTTTGGCTCGGCCGGGTTTTTCGCCGTTGGCGCCTACACATCGGTGGCGCTCAATCAGGCCTTTGACTTGCCGCTGCCCTTGCTTATTTTGGCCGGCGGCCTGGTTTGCGGCCTGATCGGCTTGGGCGCCGGCTTTCTGACCCTGCGCCTGAAGGGCATATATTTCGCCATAGCAACCCTGGCCATGTCGATCGTGCTCGAGACCGCCGTCACCAATTGGGAATACGTTGGCGGCGCCGCCGGGGCCTACATTCTGACCCCGGAAAATAGCCTGTTCTTCGCCTCCTACGTGGAACTGCTGTTCATGGTGATGCTGATTATTACCGTCGCCGCCGTCGCCTTTGCGTTTTATCTGAGCACCTCGCGGATCGGTCAGGGGTTGACGGCGATCCGCGATGATGAATTGGCGGCCGAATGCATGGGCGTGCCGACCCTGCGCCTGAAGTTGATTTCCGCCACGGCCATGGGTCTCTTCATGGGCATGGCGGGGGCGCCTTATCCGTTCTTCGTTACCTTTGTCGATCCGATTTCGGCCTTCTCTTTGTTTATCGCCATCAACGCCATCGCCATGCCCCTGATCGGCGGCACGAAGGTTTGGTACGGACCGGTCATCGGCGCTCTCATCCTAGGTCTGACCCAGGAAATCACCACCGTGACGATCTCTTCGGAACTCAATCTGCTCATCGTCGGCTTGGTGCTGATCGGCTTCATCACCCTGGCGCCGAACGGTATTGTCGGACTTGTCCAGGGTTTCAGCCGAAGGAAAAGGACTGATGGACGCACCTCTGCTTGACGTCCGCGGCATCGTAAAAAGCTTCGGCGGCTTCATTGCGCTGAATGGGGTCAGTATTCATCTTGATCCGGGTGAGCGCTTGGGCCTCATTGGCCCGAACGGTTCGGGCAAGACGACCATGATCAATTGCATATCCGGCGCGCTTTTTAACGATGATGGCAAGATCATCTTCGAAGGCAATGACATCACCGCCCTGCCGGCGCATCGGCGGGCCCGGCTGGGCATCGCCCGCAGTTTTCAGATACCGAAGCCCTTTCGTTCCATGACGGTCATTGAAAACCTATTTGTTCCCCTCGAATACGCGGCCCGGACCCGCATCGACCATGGCCGCGTCGAAGAAGAGGCCCTGGCCATACTCGAACGCATCGGCTTGGTGGATCTGGCGCACAAGAATTGCGGCGAGTTGACGCAGATTAACATGCGCAAGCTGGAACTGGCCCGGGCCCTGGCGGCGCGGCCCAATTTATTGATCTCGGACGAGGCCATGGCGGGCCTGTCGAGCGAGGAAGTCGACGAAATCCTGGAGATCCTGTTCGCCCTCAACGAGGGCGGCGTCGCGGTGATCATGATCGAACATATCATGCGGGCGGTGATGCGGTATTCTCAAAGGATTGTCGTGCTCGATGCCGGCCGCAAAATCGCCGACGGCCCGCCCGACGAAATCGTGCGCAACCCGGATGTCGAGAGGGCCTATCTTGGAGAATAGGATCGTTGTCGAAAATCTCGTCGCCGGTTACGGACCGGTGCGGGTCCTGCGCGGCGTCTCGGTGCGTGTCGAGCCTGGCGAGACGGTGGTGCTGTTGGGCTCCAACGGTAACGGCAAAAGCACCCTGATCAATGCCATCATGGGCATCGTGCGCCCGGATTCCGGCTCCATCGTCCTGGAGCGGGACGGACAAGCCATCGACCTCGTCGGCCGGGCGCCCGAGGAGATCGTCGGCCTGGGCATTGCCCTGGTACCCGAAGGCCGCCGCCTGTTCCCGTCGCTGACCGTGGAAGAGAACCTCATGCTCGGCGCCTACCGCAAGGAGGCCAGGGCGGCGATCCGGGAGAACCTGGAATTCTGCCTTGAGGCTTTTCCCGCCCTGCGCGAACGTTTCAAACAGCTCGCCGGCAACATGAGCGGCGGCGAACAGCAGATGGTCGCCTTCGCCCGCGCCCTGATGTCGGCGCCAAGCATTCTGTTGATCGATGAACCCTCCGTCGGCCTGGCGCCCATATTGGTCAATCGCATGATCGGGAAAATTCAGGAGCTCAAGAGCCAGCGTAACCTGACTATTCTGATGGCCGAACAAAATTTCAACCAGGCCATCAAGATCGCGGACAGGGGTTATATCATCGTTCACGGCGAGATCGCCTTCGAGGGCCGCGATGTCGAGGCGTTGAAAAACAACGATTTGATCAAGCAGTATTATCTGGGCGTTTGATCCGGCCCACCACGCCGCCGGAATCCAAGAGGAGGGCGAAATGACCTTGCCCAAGGACCGTGTTCCCTATTCCGCCATCGTCGACCGACCGCCCCTGGTACTGCCCGATGGCGCCCGCATGGTGGTCTGGATCATCGTCAACGTCGAGGAATGGGGCATAGAGCGGGCCATGCCGCGGACGGTGCTGACCCCGCCCATGGGGCAGCCGCTGATGCCCGACCTGCCCAACTGGGCCTGGCATGAATACGGCATGCGGGTGGGATTCTGGCGCCTGCTTGACTGCCTCAAGAATTTCGACGCCGCCGTCACCCTGGCCATCAACGGCTCGGTCTGCACCAGCTATCCGCGCGTCGCCACCGCCGCCCTAGAGGCCGACTGGGAATTCATGGGCCATGGTTTCCTTCAGGGGCCCATGCACCATGTCGATGACGAGGCGGCCGTGATCGGCGAAACCATCGAGGCCATCCGCGCCTTCACGGGCCGGGCGCCGCGTGGCTGGGAAAGTCCCGGTCTGGGCGAGACCTTCGACACCATCGACCATCTGGCTGCCGCCGGCATTGACTATGTCGCCGACTGGGTGCTCGACGACCAGCCGGTGGAGATCGCCACCGCGCACCAACCGGTGCTCTCCATCCCCTATACGGTGGAAACCAACGATATCACCATGATCACGGTGCAAAACCACCAGGGCGGCGAAATTCTGTCCCGTTCAAAGGCGCAGTTCGACCGGCTGTATGAAGAGAGCGCCGAAATTACCCGGATCATGGCGCTCAGCCTGCACCCCTACATCACCGGCGCGCCGCACCGCATCGGCTATCTGGAAAGCTTCCTCGCCTACATCAATGACAGGCCCGGCGTTCTCATGTGGAGGGGCGAACAGATCTGCGACTGGTACCGCGCCCTCCAGACCTAGATGAGAGGAAATGTCATGGCCTTCGACATCAAGATTTATAACCCGGAAACGCTCGGCACGCCGTTGGGGCAATATTCCCAGATAACGCGGGTCAAGGCGTCGGAGTTTTTGTTTATTGCCGGCTCCCTGGCCGCCGACAAGGACGGCAACTCCGTCGGCATCGGCGATTTCGACGCGCAATGCGTGCAGGTCTTCGCCAACATTGAAAAAGCCCTGGCGGCGGAAGGGGCCGGCTGGGGCAACATCGTGCAATTCACCACCTACTTGGTGCACAGTCAGGACATCGCCAATTTCATGACCTACCGGCTGCGGGAATTTCCCAAATTTTTTCCCAATGGCGCCTATCCGCCGAATACCCTGCTCATGGTCGACCGCCTGGTTCAAGAGGAATTCCTCGTCGAGGTGCAGACCATCGCCGCGATATAGATCGTTGTCGTATTAGCCGGGGGCCTGCTGTATTTCGATCATGTTGCCGAAACCGTCTTCGAAAAAGACCTGCAGGGAGGCCGTCCCGACCAGGCTTTCGTAGACCCAGTATTCGATGCCGCGATCGCTCAATTCAGCCTTCGCGGCGTCAATATCCTCCACGGCGAGGGCGATATGGGGACGGGTCGGGTCCTGCTTCGCGGACCGCGCGGGCGGCGATTGGCCCTCCGCGCCGAAGATATGGATCTGCTGGCCCCGGTCGCCGGCGCGGATATTGACCCAGAAACCGGGAATGCCCGCAATATGGCCGCGCTCCTCGTCAATTTCCAGGCCCAACAGATCGCCGTAGAAGGCCCGCGCGCCGGACACATCGCTATCTCCGGGCGGAATTCGCATGCCCGCATGCAATAGACCCACGACTTTTATCCCCATGGTCCTCTCCCAGCGGCGGTAATCACGAGCACCCGCGCCGCCGTCCGCAGAGTGAGAATCTATCATCGCAGATTGGTATGCCCGACGCCAATAGTCATAGAGTCTGCATGGTTTCCGACCGCGCGGTATGCGTGCGATGCGGCGACGGGATATTTGTTGTATGTTGGCATTGTATTTCACCAAAGAATGGAGCGTTGACCATTCGTGTTTTCGTCATAGCCCATAAGAGCGAAGCCCATACGGCGGATGATTTTGCCGCGCACCTGGAGGCGGAGGAGAAGCACTGCCTAAAGCTCTACGCCGAGGGGACAATGCGGGAGATATTGCGCCGCGGCGATGAAAAGGGCGCGATCCTGGTGCTGGAGGTGGAAAGCGAGGAACAGGCGCGAGACGTCTGTGCGGATCTACCTTTCGCAAAACTTGGCATGCTGAGCTTTGACATCTACCCGACGCTGCCCGGATTGTGGCCGCTGATACCGGCGTCGTAGGATTTTTAGACCATTTTCGAGATTGAAATGGTCAATCAAGGTCGCGACGGCGGCCCGGCGCTTATGCGCCGCCCACGCGGAGCGGTGCGCTCTTGCGCACAAGCGTGAGCGAAGAGAGCTAGGCCCGAATCATTCAATTTCGAAATGGGTCTAGCCAATATGTCCTTTTGCATGTCCGCTCAAGGCGCCCGCCTCCCGGAGCAATGAAACGCTCAGGGAAATTGCGTGGCCGAGGTACCCGGCCTCTCCGAAGCCGTTTTCCCAATGTTCGAGGCGCAAGGCGAGGGGCGTAAGATCTTCATCGCCGGTGAGTTCGATCACCAGATCAACGTCGAAATATGTGCCCCGAAATATCATCTGCTCCCGCGCATCGAACAATTGAATTGAACCCCGAACCCAGCCGCGCAATTGCGCAGGGGCGCCGTCGGAACCGCGAATGACGATTTGTCTGTTCTGCTCGCCAAACAACTTGCCCTTGATGGGCAATCGGGCGCCATTCTGAAACTCTAACGTCGTCTCGTAGGCCAGTTCATAGTCTTCCGCCGCGAGATAAGTAACGCCATCCCGATCTTCGCGAACCAATTCCGGCGGCCTTATTCTATGAATGGCGAGATCGCATTCAAATGCCCCAACGGGGAGGGAAAGCACCATTTTCCAATCCTATCCACGTGAATGCGAAGTTGTCTCGGGGCAAGCCGATAACCGACAACCCGGACATCCGCGCCACCAGGCGCTAGAGCATGTCCTCTTTGAACATTCTCGAATTCTTAAGAATAGAGCAATTGAACCAACTACTTGGATCGCAAGAGCGAATCCAATTAATTGAAAATTGCTCTAGCCAGCCGGTTTGATACTGCGCACCTTGGCTTCCAGGGTATCGAGAAAGGCGTCCAGGTTGCCGCCCGCGGTGCGTACCGAGGCGGCGAAATCCGATCTCTGGGTCAGGGACATGGATATCCCCTCGACCATCACATCGACGATCCGGACCGCGCCCCGGCGTTCGCGAAGATGCCACAATACCTTGACCGGGTCCCCGCCGGGGCGATGAATGCGGGTTGTCACCGTGGCCCAGCCCCGTTTGTCGATGTGCTCGCCCAAGACGATAAAACGTTCGCCGGCGTAGTTGCCGAACCGGGCGGCGTAGGAATTCACGATGTAGTCTTCGAACAACTTCAAGTACCGCCGCCGCTGGGGCATATCGGCCCGCCGCCAATAGCGGCCGAGGGCGAAGCGGGCGATGCCTTTCAAGGCGAAGCTTTCATTGAGCAGATGGCGGAAGCGGCGGATTTTCTCCGGCTGGCCCATCTGCTTGTTCGAGAGCATGGCCACGGCGGCATCGCCGAGGGTTTTGATCAGGGCCGTGGCCTCGCCCGGTTGCAGCGGGCGGCTCTTGGCTTGCGCGGCCGCCATGGGCAGGGACAGGGAGGCCGCCAGCAACAACGCGCCCAGGATCAGACCAAATGGGCGGATCAACTCTCGGCGGCGAACATTCACTTGGGCGACCCTATTTGGTGACCGACGAGACACGTTCTGCTTCGTTGTCTTCCTCTAACTCTTCGGACATTTCCGGCAGCGGGTTGGCGGGTCCGCGGCCATTGGCAATTTCCGAAGCCCGGTACTGGCGGTACAGGCTGCGCACGGTGGCATAAAAGTCGATCGCCCCGCGTTCAATCTCATCAAAGCTTTCGATATTCCGCGATCGGCTATCGATCGTGCGCACGGCCTGGCGGGCCACGGAAAACCCAAAACGGTCATTTCGCGGCACGGCATAATTAATGGGATTAATATAAAAATTGACGAGCGAACCCAGCGCATCGCGGACATTCGATGGTCCGAGCACGGGCAGCATCAAATACGGGCCCGGGCCGACGCCCCAAACCGCCAGGGTCTGGCCCAGATCCTCGTCGTGGAAGGGGATGCCCGCTTCGGGCATTTCTGGATTTTCGCCCGCCGCGATGTCGTTCAAACCAAGCGGGCCGAGGGCGGTATTTGTCGCCAAACGGCCAAAACTGTCAGAGGCGCGCTCGATCTCGCCCTGCAGGATATCATGTAAAAAGATACCTGGGGTTTCCATATTGTTGATCAAACTGCGGACGCTGTTGCGGGCATGATCGGGCAAGGCGCCACGGTAGATTTCCGCCACCGGGCGCAGCACCAAATTATCAAGGCCGCGGTTGACTTCAAAGAAATAGCGGTTCAAGGGCTCCAGCGGATCGTTGGCGTCCTGGAACGCCGCCATCGCTTCCTTGTCGCCGGCGGGCGGCGGCGTGGCGCAAGCGGCCAGGGCCACCAGCGATGCCAGGGCGGCGGCCGCCAACTTGACCCGTGTGGTCATGCCGCGCGGGGTGGCGGCGGGGCCGTTGATGGCATTGATGTGTACTGTCATAACTTGCCCTCGTTCGGCCCAACCATTGCAATCAACATTCCGCGCGGTTTTCCGTCTGGCTTTCCCGGCAACGTCTCTTGTAAGGCCGGGTACCAAAAGGCTCCGCAAAAAGCCAAGTTCTCCGCCAAAACCGCGCTCCCAGAATTTCGCGGCGGTTTCCGCCGCCCGCGAAACACTTTACCAACCCTGGTTTAATTCCAGGGTCGTAACCATTATCTTAACGGCTAACCAAACAACCGTACCGGCGGCGGCCATCATCGTCCATTTAGCCAACGGGAAAACCAAGCCATGGAACCTTGGCGCGCCGCGCTGGCACGAATTCGTAAATTTCGTACCACAGGCGAACGGCGTTGGCTAGATTGCCGGGGTGAATTGTGTCGATTAAGACACGGGTGTTGCAATTCGGCAGGGTCAAATTGGCTGGAAAAGCGGCCCTGCCATGGCCGTTAAAGCCCGCATTACCGCGACTTATCCCCGTCCGGGCTGGATTTTGCCACCGCCCGCCCGCCACTGGGACCCGCCCGGCCCCAAAGTCGGGGCAAGCCAGCCCAAGAATACCCGTTTGCTAGCGCCAATTGCGATTCAGTTGACATCGGCATCGCGAAAGCTTGAATTCCCCCGAAATCAAAGTGCTGGTAAAAAATAAATGACAATCATGGCTTAATCGCGCGCCTCTCGCGCGAGCATGGGGGAATTGGGAAAATGCGGCGGGCCACGGCGGTTATGGCTAGGCCGGACCGTACTGACGGGTCAATGGCATGCAAACTCGATATAGCCAAGAAAGAGGTGCGTTGGCATGAAATCGGCCCGGATCGGTTTCCGCCGCTACCTGCACGAAGTTCTGACCTGCCGGTTGTGCCGGCACGTCGCCCTGCTGGTCCTGATCAGTATCCTGGTGATCGAGGGTGCGATCTTGGTGCCTTCATACCGCAATTATGAACGGGATCTATTGCTGCGGCTGGAGCAGGTCGGCGGCGCCATTATCGGTGCGGCCCTGCGTGACAAGGGGCATCAAAGTGATCGAGGGATATTGCTGGCGGCCCGCTTGATGCTGGCGTCGCCGGAAATCGCGGGCGGCGCCATCTATCACTCCAATGGCGCGGTTATTGGCGAATTTGGCGAGGCGCCTTCCATGCGCCCCGGCGAGACGCCCAACCGCCGGCGCGGTGAAAACGGCGATCGCCATGCGGTGCTCTATACCGCCGATGACCTGAAACTGCCGTTCCTTGTCGTGGCCAATCTTCGCGCCGATTGGATCGTTGGTGAACTGATGGCCTTCTTGTGGCGGATTGTCGGCCTGGTTTTACTAATTACGGGCTTCGTCACTTTCGCCACCATGGCAATTATCGGGCATTTTGTTTTGTCGCCTCTGTTGTATCTGCGAGATCGCCTGAACGCCGCGGCGGCGAACCCGGAGAATCCCGGAACCATCGCCATCGGCGATACAAGGACGGACGAACTGGGTGAAGTCATGCGGCAATTCGACGGTTTGCTGCATCAGGTCTCGGGCGCCCACCTCTCCGCCCGGGAGCGTCTGGCGGCCATGGTCGACAACAGCGCCAATGCGGTATTCGCCGCCGAGCCGGACGGCCGCTTGGTCTATGCCAACCGGGCGGCCCTGGAATTATCCAAAGTCGACGGTATCGAGCAACTGAACCATCTCGATCTGCCGCTCATCACCACGGCGGAGGGCCGGGCCATGCCGCTGGCGCGGTATTTGCTGAACGGCAAGGGGACGGCTGAAGAGGAGTTGCGGGATGCCGAGGGCCAACGGATTATCTGCATGCTCGGGCTCAACCAGTTGGCCGGGCGCGACGGCCGGGCCTCGTTGCATTACGCCTGGGCCATCGATATCACGGAACGCCGCCGGGGCGAGGAGGCCTTGCTGCGCGCCTTGGACGACGCCAAGATCGCCAACCGGGCAAAAACCGAATTCCTGGCCAACATGAGCCATGAGTTGCGTACGCCCTTGAATGCCATCATCGGTTTCTCGGAAGTCATCGTGGAGGAAACCTACGGTCCCGTGGGGCACGAACGATACAGCGAATACATTCACGATATTCATGACAGCGGCGAGCATTTGCTGGCGATCATCAACGATATTCTCGATCTATCGCGTATCGAAGCGGGCATGACAACGCTTTCAGAGGGTGAAGTTGACTTGATCCGTCTGATTGATGACAGTGTCCGCATTGCCCAAGGCCGGGCGGATAGCGGGCAGATCGAAGTTGTCTGGAAACGGACCGCCGGCCTGCCGCATCTGATCTGCGACGACCGGTTGCTGAAACAGGTGTTGTTGAACATTCTTTCCAACGCCCTGAAATTCACCCCCGAAGGGGGCCAGGTGACCATCACCGCCCGGCTTGCGACCGATGGCGGCATCCGGATCATGGTCTCAGACAGCGGCATCGGCATACCGGCCGATCGCCTGAACGATATGGTGCGGCCCTTTACCCAGATCGAGGATAGCCATGTCCGCCGTCACGAGGGCGCGGGCCTTGGCCTGCCCCTGTCCAAACAATTTGTCGAATTGCACGGCGGCTCCCTGGATATCGAAAGCACGGTGGGCCAGGGCACCACCGTAACCATCCACCTGCCGGCCGAACGCGTCCAAACTAGAGCAATTTGCAATTAATCGGAGTCGCTTTTCCGACCCAAGTGATTGGTTCAATTGCTCTTTTCTTAAGAGTCCGGCATGTTTAAAAAGAACATGCTCTAGCCCGGCTGGGGCAGAAAATACCGCAACGCATCAAGAGTTTCATCCGGCGCCTCGTCGATCATGATGTGGCCGGCCGCGGGGATCACCACTTCGCGCACGCCGTTGATCTGCGCCGCCGTTTTCCGGGCCTGTTTCAAGGGCGTCATCATGTCCTTTTCGCCCATCACCGCGAGCGTGGGGCAGCTCAATTCTTTCGCCGCCCGCGCGCCGCCCTCATAGATGTGACAGGCGTTCATATCGTTATAGAGGACACCTTTTCCGGCGTTTTCCAGCAGGCGCATGCCGCCTTTCATCATCCACGAACCGGGCATGGCATGCAGGCCCCGCTGCGCCGCCCGGCCATAACCCCAGGCATTGGTCAGCTCGTTGGCCAGATGCTCGTTGGCCCGGGCCGCGCCCAGCAATTCATCGTTGACCCGCATGGGAAAGGCGCAGCCCAACAGGGCCAGGGCCTCGACGCGGCCGGGATGGCGGGCGGCGGCCTCCAATGTCACCAATGAACCCACGCTGTGGCCGACCAGGGTGGCCCGCGCCAGCCCGGCGGCGTCCAGGACGGCGATCAGCCAATCCGCCAAACCTTCGATGGTGCCCACGCACGGCCCGTCCGAGCGGCCATGGCCCGGCATGTCGATGGCCAGGACACCACGGCCGTGCCAGGCGAAATAACGGGTTTGCAGTTTCCACACCGTATGATCGGCGGCGGCGCCGTGGACGAATACAATGGCCGGCAGACTGGGGTCGAACGCTTTGCCGCCCGTCGCGGCGAAGACCTTGCGGCCATCCACATTGAGTTCCATGGTCCAGCCCCCCTAGGGCATGTTCTCTTGAAACATGCCCGGACTCTTAAGAAAAGAGCAATTGAAAATTGCTCTACCGTTGCGAACGGCGCAAGGCGCCGGCCAGATCGTCGATTAAATCGCGGACATCTTCCAGGCCGACGGACATGCGCACCATGTCCTCGCCCACCCCCGCCGCCTTTAAGGACGCCGCGTCCATCTGCTGATGGGTGGTGGAGGCGGGATGGATGATCAGCGACTTTGCGTCGCCCACGTTGGCCAAGTGGGAATAGATCTCCAGGCTTTCGATGAACGTGGCGCCCGCCGCCCGTCCGCCCTTGACGCCGAAGCTGAAGATGGCGCCGACGCCGTTGGGCATCAATACCTTGGCCAGATCATGATCCGCATGATCGGGCAGTTCGGGGTAGATAACCCAGGCCACGGCGTCATGGCCGCAAAGATATTTGACGATCTCGCGGGTGTTTTCCACATGGCGTTGCATGCGCACGGGCAGGGTTTCCACGCCTTGGAGGATATAGAATGCGGTCTGCGGGCTCATGGCGGCGCCGAAATCGCGCAGGCCCTCGGTGCGGGCCCGCATGATGAAGGCGCCGGGGCCGAATTCCTCGGCGAAGTCCAGGCCGTGATAGCCGTCGTAGGGTTCGGTCATGGTGGGGAACTTTCCCGAGCCTTCCCAATCGAACTGGCCGCTATCCACCAAAACGCCCGCCACCGCCACGCCATGGCCGCCCAAAAACTTGGTCGCCGAATGCATGATGATGTCGCAGCCATGCTCGAACGGCCGAAACAGATAGGGCGTGGCGAAGGTATTGTCGATCATCAAGGGGATGCCGTTGTCATGGGCCACCTGGGCCACCGCCGCCACGTCCATCACTTCCAGGCCCGGATTGCCCAGGGTCTCGCCGAACAGCAGCCGGGTGTTGGGCCGAATGGCGGCGGCATAGGCGCCGGGATCGCGCGGGTCCACGAAAGTTGCCTCGATACCGAAACGCGGCAGGGTATGGGCGAACATGTTGTGGCTGCCACCGTAGATGGAAGCGGAGGAGACGATATGGCTGCCCGCCCCCATCAGGGTCGCCACGCCCAAATGCAGCGCCGCCTGGCCGGAAGCGGTGGCGACCGCGCCGACGCCGCCCTCCAACGCCGCGATGCGCTCTTCCAGCACCGCCACGGTGGGATTGGAAATGCGCGAGTAAATATGCCCGGCCCGCTCCAGATTGAACAGGGCGGCGGCATGGTCGGTATCCTGAAAGACGAACGAGGTGGATTGATAGATGGGCACGGCGCGGGCGCCGTAATCGGAGTCGGGCTTTTGCCCGGCATGCAGACTCAAGGTATCGAAGTTGAGGTATTTCGGATCGGCCATGGCGCTCCCCGTGCTGAACAAATTCGCCGCATCGTAGTGCCCCGGCTTGGTGGGAGCAATGAAGGCGTCCTATGATGGCGTCATCCATGGCGTTTGAAGTATGGGAGAGACCACATGGCGCTTCTGAATATTGAACCGGTCCACGCGGATTTCGGCGCCCGCATCGACGGTATCGATCTGCGCCAGCCGCTTTCCGATGCGGCCGTGGAAGAAATCCAGGCGGCCATCGATGACTTTTCATTTCTGCACTTCCCCGGCCAGCCCTTCGACGATGACCGCCAATTGGCCTTCACCAAGCAATTGGGCGAGCCGGAGGAGAGCCACGTGCCCTTGGGCGAGAGCGGCGCAATCAGCTATTTCGGCACCATCGGCAATGTTCAGCCCGACGGTCGCAAACTGGGTAACGCCCATAAAAAGACCATATTTCTGACCGGCAA
>JAYGEB010000014.1:0-12394 GCA_046582595.1 Alphaproteobacteria bacterium
TGCGACCCTCAGTCCGACAGGCTGCTAGACCATTTTCGAGATTGAAGTGGTCGATCAAGGCCGCGACAGGCGGCCCGGCGCTTATGCGCCGCCCGCGCGGAGCGGTGCGCTCTTGCGCACAAGCGTGAGCGAAAAGAGCCAGGCCCGGTTCATTCAATCGCGAAAATAGTCTATGCGGATTGCTGGTTCAGCCGCTCCAACGACTGATCCTTGATGGGCCAATGAAGCGCCGCCGAAGCCAGGCCGAGGGCGACCGAGATGCCCCACATCAGATCGTAGGATCCGGTCAGGTCGTAGATATAGCCGCCCAGCCAGGCGCCGGCGAAGCCGCCGATCTGGTGGCTCATGAAGACCACGCCGAACAGCATGGAGAAATGCCGGGCGCCGAAAACCTGGGCGACGATGCCGGAAGTCAGCGGCACGGTGGCCAGCCAGAAAAGCCCCAGCAAGGCGCCGAAGACGATCGCGGTGACGTCGTTGATGGGCACGAACAGCATCGCCGCCATCACCGCCGAGCGCAGAATGTAGATCAGCGTCAGGACGTTCTTCTTGCGAAATCTATCGCCCGCCGCGCCAAAGGCGTAGGCGCCAATGATGTTGAACAGGCCAATGACCCCCAGGGCGTAGGCCGCCGCGGTGAGAGAGACATCATTGTCCGCCAGGTAGGCGGGGAAATGCGTGGCGATGAAAGTGACATGGAAGCCGCAGACGAAAAAGCCGCCGGCCAGGAGGACATAGCCCGAATGTCCCCGCGCCTCCCGGATCGCCTCGCCGAGCGATTGCTTGGAAGCGCCGGCGCACTGCGAAGCCTCGAGCCGCAGCCCGACCGACAACAGCGGGATCAGGGCCATCAAAATGGCCATCATCACCAGGGTTTCGCGCCAGCCGACGATATCGAGCATGCCTTGAATGGCGGGGACGAAGAGAAACATGCCGAGGGAACCCGCCGCGATGATGGTGCCGAAGACCACCCCGCGCCGTTCGTTGGGCACGATCTTGCCCACCGCGCCCAAAACGATGACCTGGGTGGCGCCGCTTAGACCCAGCCCGACCAGCAAACCGAGGGAGATGTAGAGGTCAAAGGCATTGAGGCCGCGGCTCATGAGCCAGAGGCCCAGGGCGTAACAGAGGGCGCCCGCCACGATCACCTTGGCGGCCCCGAAACGGTCGGCGATCATGCCCGCGATGGGTTGGAACAGGCCGAACAACAGGGTTTGCGAGGCGATCACCAGGCCAAAGACTTGCCGGCTGATCGCCAGATCCAACGAAACCGGGCGCAGAAAAACCCCAAATGTCAGACGTAGGCCGTTGCTGGCCAGGACGATCAGGACGCCGCAGAGCAGCATGATCCATAATTGCCGTGTCACGATTACTTTTCCCCGGAAATGTTATTTAGAGCAATTTTCGACTAATTGGATTCGCTCTTGCGATCCAAGTAGTTGGTTCAATTGCTCTTTTCTTAAGAATTCGAGCATGTTCAAAGAGGACATGCTCTAAACGGCCTCGGCGTCGATCAGAATACCGGCCAGGACGGCGGGTTCATCGCCGCGGTTGACCCAGGCATGATTGGTGCCGCGCTGGATGACCACGTCCATGGGCTCCATATCCACCTCGCCGTCATCCAGGATCATGCTAACCCGGCCGGACAGCAGAATGATGTAGTCGACGGTATCCGTTTTGTGCATGCCGGGCTGCGCGGCGGCGCTGTCATGAGCACCGCTGGCGCCCATCTTGGCGAAGTTTTCCGCATCCCGCCGGGCCCGTTCCTCGGGCGTGATGTCGGCATCCCAGGCGGCCGGGCGGACCTGGAAAAACCGGAACACGCTGCCCTGGCTGGGCGGCGCCAAGGTGACTTGGGTATCGGCGGCGTCGCCATCACCGCTGTTGTCGGCGGGCGCCGCGAAGGTCCGCCACAGATCGGTCAGGCCGCGCCCTTCCTGGTCCGGGTTCTCCAGGACGTGGGGCGAGGGGGCATCGCTCAAAACGACGGATTTGCCCTCGGCGTCATGGCCGGTCACGATCCGGCGAACCGCTCTTAACATCATGCGTCTCCTCTTCCGTGGGGGCGCTCAAGGTGGCATGAAATTGGCTGTCCGGAAATGTAAAAAAACCCCGCGTGCCGGTCGGCGGCGCGGGGTTTTTCCAGTTTTGTCCAATGGGGCTCGGTCACGGCACTGTTTTGAAGTCCGTCGGTCCATCCCCATCTCTCGACCACGAGATCGAGTTTTGGTTCGTTTCAAATGGTCAGGTGACGTTGCGTTCAATCGCCTCTCCCATTTAGTTGCGATGAAAAAACGCTACCGCATTATGTCAAATTAGGCAAGTCACGAATTACCATTCGATGACCTCGCCGTCGTAATTCCGGAAGCCGCCGTTATCGGCGGCCCGCAGTCCGGCGATGACCCGGCGGATGCCGCCGGCACTTTCCTCGGCCGAGATATCGGCGCCGGCGCCGCCCATGTCCGTGCGCACCCAGCCGGGATGAAACGAGGTTGCGATCACCCCTTGCGGACCCAGGTCGTTGGCCAGGATTTTCATCACCATGTTTACCGCCGCCTTGGAAGAGCGGTAAACAATGGAGTTGGTGGCCTGGGTTTCACCGATCAATCCCATGCGCGAGGAGATCGTGATGAGCTTTTTCTGCGCCGAGGCGGCGACATTGTCCGCGAAGGCCTCGGCCATGTGCATGGGGCCCAGGACGTTGGTGGTAAAGCAGCCCCGCCAGGCATCGTAGTCGATGTCGCCTCTGGCGGCGTTACGCTGCCCCATGATGCCGGCGTTGTTCAACAACACATCCATGGGCTGATCGCCCAGTTCGGCCTTCAGGGCGGATACGGACGCGGCCTGGTCCACGTCCAGTTGGTGCACGGTGACACGGCCGTCGGAGCGGTTGGCGATGCCGGTTAATTCGTCTGCTTGCCCAGGCGTGCGGCAGCAGGCGAAGACGCGCCAGCCGTCGGCATCGTACTGGCGAACGAATTCCAGTCCCACACCGCGCGAGGCGCCTGTAATCATGACGGTTTGCATGGGGGGAACTTAGAAGAATTCCGAGGAACTTGAAACCGCGTTGATTATGGCATCCTCAAAGAAAACGGCGGTATATCCGGTTGGCGACCAGGGGCAGCATGTACATGGGCAACTGCGCCAGGGCGAAAAAAATCACCACTTCCAATTCCGCCCGGTCCGCCAGCACGGCGAGGATCAGGGCCATGTTGCAATTTCCCGCCATATGTCCGGCGGTAAAGGCCAATTTCCGCCCGGCGGGCAAAAATACCAGGGCGCCGAAAACCTGCAATGCGGCGTTCGCGATGAAGGCGGCGGCAATGGTTAATAGCGCGAAAGCGGGGCGGGCGAGGAAGAATTCCGTCACGCCGGCCATGATGGAGATGGCGATCACCACCAGGCAGACCACCATCAGACCATCAAGTTGACCGGCATGGCGTTGCAATTGTGCTGGTCTGAATATCCAGCGCTTGACGGCAAGGGCGATGGCGAAGCCGCCGCCGATCATGAACCCCAATCGTCCGATGAATTCCAGCGGGCTGATATGCAGATCGAGGTCCAGCAGCCACAGGGCCATGACCGGCAGGGTGAAGGGCAGCAGGATATGGTTCAAGACCACCACGGCGATGGCGAAGGCCGCGTCAAGGCCCAATATCAAGGCGAAGGTCGGCGCCGACATGATCGGCGCCGAGGCCGCCATCAGGACCAATCCCGCCGCCAGGCCCGCCGGCAGACCGAGCGCCCCGACCACGCCGAGCATGAGGACCGGGGAGACGAACAAGGCAAATACAGTGAACAGGGTCAACAGCCAGGGCCGGCGCAACTGGCCCATGACGTCGCCCAGATCCAGCCGCAAGAGGGCCAGAACCAGGCTGACGAATATCGCCGGCGCCAGGGCCGGGCGCATGAAGTCGGCCAGGGGCGGCAATGCCAGCCCGGTCAGCACGCCGACGGCCAGGAACTTGGTGGCGTGGCGCGCCAGAAATTCCAGGCCGGTCCCGATCATGGCCAGCGTCCCAGGGCGATCATGACGACGCCCGGCACGACCAGCAACACCGCCAGCAGGCTGCCGCGTGTAATGCGCTCCCGGCGCACCAGGAAGACGCTGAGCAACAGGGTTAGGAAGGGCGAGGCCGAGACGATGGGGATCACCACGATCAACTCACCCAATTGCAGGGCCAGGTTCAGGCAATAGACCGAGACCGCGTTGATGGTGCCGGCCAGGACGAACCAGCCGGTGCCATGACGAATGCCAATTTTGGGTATTGTCCGCCGGCGGGCGCCGAAAACCGCCCCGGCGACGAGCAACGATACGCTGAAACTGACCAGGCCGGCGAAATGCGGGCTGGGCAGGTCGAGCATGCCGACCTTGGTAAAACCGTCGCCCGCCGCCCGCACGAAGGCCGCCAGCAGCGGCAGGCTCAGGGCCCAAAGCGGCCAGGTACCACGGCTGGCGCCGCTGCTCCGTTGGGCCAGGGCGATGGAGCCGCCCATGATCGCCATGGTACCCAGGATGATGGGCGGGGTCAGTTGTTCGCCCAGATAAAGCACGCCAAAGGCGGCCGCGAACAGGGGCGAGGTGGCGGCCAGGGTGCTGGTCGGCGTGGGGCCAAGATAATGCACGCTCAACAACGAGGCATTGGCCGAGACCGCCGGCTTGAAGATGCCGACGGCGGCGAATATCAGCGCCGCCGGGGTCAGCCAATACCAACTTTCCAGCAGCCAGGGGGCCGTCAGCCAATAGCACAGCGCGGTGGCGCCAATTTGCACCAGGGAGCCGGATTCGGAATCCGTATGGCGCAAGCCCTGATGCAGCACGAGGATCGAAACCGCGAACAGGGTGGCCGAGGTCAAGGCCAGAAGAATGGGCGCGAATTGTTGCAAGCCGGGTTTTCCGCGATCCCGCTACAGGGACCCAGCGGACCGCGCCGCCTGATCGTAAAGACCGGAAAGCGCCCGCAGGGTGCGCGCCGCCGTACCGATTTCCTGGTTCTCCCGGCCCAGGGCGCCATGGGAGGCGATCAGGCAGCTTTCCCGGATTTCCCGATAACGCTGGCAGAGGGCCTGGCCCGCTCCGGTGGCGCCGTAAAAGGTTTCCTTCCGCCGCCGCCCGGCGGCCACCAGTTCCAGCTTGACCAGTTTCTTGAGGGCGTAGTTGACCACGTGGCTGTCCTCGATATTCAGCAGGAAACATAGATCGGAAAGCCGCTTCTCCCGCTGCCGGTGATTGACCAGGTGCAGCACCAGGACGTCCAGGGCGCCCAGGCCATCCTGGCCCGCCGCCGCCATGCAGCGCACGATCCAGCGGTGATAGGCGTTGACCGCCATGTTCAGGCCAAATTCAAATTCGCTCAATTCCGCCGCATCCTCCGATACCAGGTGGGCGGAGGAGACGATGGGCCGCCGGCTCATGATCCCGCCTTCCCATAGGCCCCGCCCGTGGGCGTCTGGATGACGAAGACGTCTTCGGCGGCCATTTCCACGCTGTCGCAGCCGCTCAGTTCCTCGTGGCCGCCGTCCGCGCGTTCGACCCAACAGCGTCCGGCCTCGCCATTGCCCCCGCCGGCCAACCCGTGGGGCGCGATTTTGCGCCGGCAGGACAGGATCGACGCGGTCATGGGCCGCAAAAAGCGGATGCGGCGCAGGGTGCCGGCGCCGCCATTGTATTGCCCCTTGCCGCCAGAGCCGGGGCGGATGGCGAAGCCGTCCAGCAGCACCGGAAACCGCCATTCCAGAATTTCCGGATCGGTCAGGCGGGAATTGGTCATATGGGCATGGACGGCATCGGTGCCGGCGAAACCGGGTCCGGCCGGGCTGCCGCTGCAAATAGTCTCGTAATATTGCAATTCATCGTCACCGAAGGTGAAGTTGTTCATGGTGCCCTGACAGGCGGCCAGACGGCCCAGGGCGCCGAACAGACAATCGACGATGTTCTGCGAGGTTTCCACATTGCCGGCGACCACGGCGGCGGGGAACTTCGGGTTCAACATGCAATCATCGGGAATAATCATCTCGATGGGTTTCAGGCAGCCCGAATTGAGCGGAATGTCGTCCTCCACCAGAGAGCGGAAGACGTACAGCACGGCGGCGCGGCTGACGGCGGTGGGGGCATTGAAATTGGTCTCCAGTTGCGCCGAGGTGCCGGTGAAGTCGATCCTGGCCGTCCGCGCCTGGTGATCGATGGAAATCCGGACCTTGATCGTGGCGCCGTCGTCCAGGGGGCATTCGAAGCTGCCCGATTGCAAACCGTCGATGACCCGGCGCACGGATTCCTCGGCGTTGTCCTGGACGTGGCCCATATAGGCATACACCACGTCCAGGCTGAAATGCTCCACCACCCGGCGCAGTTCCCGCACGCCTTTTTCGCAAGCCGCGATCTGCGCCTTCAAATCAGCGATATTGCTGTCGGGGTTGCGCGAGGGATAGCGGCCGGAAGCCAGCACGGCGCGGATCTCGGTTTCCAGGAAACGCCCCTGGTCGACCATTTTGATGTTGTCGATCAAGACGCCCTCTTCCTCCACGTGGCGGCTGTGGGGGGGCATGGAACCGGGGCTGATACCGCCGATTTCCGCATGGTGGCCGCGCGAGGCCAC
Organism: Alphaproteobacteria bacterium; assembly: GCA_046582595.1. Classification (GTDB taxonomy): domain Bacteria; phylum Pseudomonadota; class Alphaproteobacteria. The sequence goes on from JAYGEB010000014.1 coordinate 6,597, forward strand.
ATAGAACAGCACCTTGGCCCCCGCGCCGCCGTCATCGTCATCGAAGACCGGCGTGATGACGGTCACATCCGGTAAATGGGTGCCGCCATTGTAGGGCGCGTTGAGGACGAAAACATCGCCCGGGCGCATGGCCTGGCCATGAACGCGGATCACCGCCTTGATGGATTCATCCATGCTGCCCAGATGCACGGGGATATGGGGCGCGTTGGCGATCAACTCGCCGGTCTGATCGAACACCGCGCAGGAGAAATCGAGGCGCTCCTTGATATTGACCGAGTTGGTGGTTTTTTGCAGCACCAGGCCCATCTGTTCGGCGATGGACATGAACAAATTGTTGAATATCTCCAACAGCACCGGGTCGGCTTGGGTGCCCGCGGCAACCCGTTTCGGCAGTGGCCGGATGCGGCTCAGGATCAGGTGGCCCACGTCCGTCAGGGCGGCCTGCCAGCCGGGCTCGATCACCGTTGTCGCGGTATCCTCGCGCAGGATGGCGGGGCCGCCGACCCTGTCGCCGGGGCGCAGGTCGTTGCGGTCGATGATGGGCGTGTCGTGATAGCCGCCCGCCATATAGGCCCGCGCCCTGGCCAGGGGCGGAATGGTGTCCAGGCGGCCGCCGCCCGCGGCGTCAAGCGGGGCATCCACGGCTGCTTCTCCGGCGCCGATGGCCTCGATCGAGATGGCTTCGACCACATGCGTTTTCGTGGTGTCGATAAAGCCGAATTGTTGGCGGTGGGCCTCTTCAAACGCCGCGATGATGCCCTTCTTATCGGCAAAATCCACCACCAGGGCCGTATCCGTGCCCTGATAACGCAGATGTACCTTGCGCAACACCGTGATGCGGTCTTCCGCGATATCCTGGCCGTGCAATTCGTCCAGGCCGTCGCTGGCCAATTGGTCCAGGCCGGCCGCCAATTCGGCGATCAGGGGATCGTCCAGGACGGCCTCGATGGCCTTCTCGCGCATGGCGCGGACGTCCGCCAGGCCCATGCCGTAGGCCGATAGAACGCCGGCCAGGGGGTGGATGAAGACCTTCTTCATGCCCAGGGCATCGGCCACCAGACAGGCATGTTGCCCGCCCGCGCCGCCGAAACAGCTCAGCACATATTCCGTGACGTCATAGCCGCGCTGGATGGAGATTTTCTTGATGGCATTGGCCATGTTTTCCACGGCGATGGTCAGATAGCCCTCCGCGATGGCTTCCGGCGTCATGCCCGGCCGGCCGGATGCCGTGATTTTATCGGCCAGGGCGGTGAATTTTTCAACCACCGCATCGCGGTTCAGCGGCTCATCGCCCTTGGGTCCGAACACCTTGGGAAAGTATTCCGGCTGCAGCTTGCCCAGCATGACGTTGCAATCGGTCACCGCCAGGGGCCCGCCGCGCCGGTAACAGGCGGGGCCGGGATTGGCGCCGGCCGAATCCGGGCCAACGGTAAACCGGGCGCCGTCGAAATGCAGGATCGACCCGCCGCCGGCGGCAACGGTGTGAATATGCATCATCGGCGCGCGCATGCGCACGCCGGCCACTTCGCTCTCGAAGGCCCGCTCGAATTCCCCGGCGTAGTGGGAGACGTCCGTTGAGGTGCCGCCCATGTCAAAGCCAATGATTTTTTCGAAGCCGGCCATGGACGTGGTCCGCACCGCGCCGACCACGCCGCCCGCCGGCCCCGAGAGGATGCAGTCCTTGCCCTGGAACAACGAGGCGTCGGTCAGACCGCCGTTGGATTGCATGAACATCAAACGGGCCGGGCCCAGTTCGGCGGCGACGCGGTCCACATAGCGCCGCAAAATGGGCGACAGATAGGCATCGACCACCGTCGTGTCGCCGCGCCCGACGATTTTCATCAAGGGGCTGACCTGGTGCGAGGTGGAAATCTGCGTGAAGCCGATTTGCTTGGCGAGGCCGGCGACCGCCCGCTCATGGGCGGTGTGGCGATAGCCGTGCAGGAAGACGATGGCGCAGGCGCGGATGCCGTCGTCGAAGGCCGCCTGTAACCCGGCGCGGGCTGCATCGAGATCGATCGGCGTCCGCTCCTCCCCTTGCGCGGTGTACCGGCCCGCGACCTCGACAACCCGTTCGTACAGCATTTCGGGCAGTATTATTTCCAGATCGAACAAGCGGGGGCGATTCTGATAGCCAATGCGCAAGGCATCGCGAAAACCCTGGTTGATGATCAAGACAACGCGGTCACCGGTGCGTTCCAGCAAGGCATTGGTGCCCACGGTGGTGCCCATCTTGACCGATCCGATGCGCTCGGTCGGTATCGGCTCGCCTTTGGCCACGCCCAGCAGATCCCGGATGCCCTGCAAAGCGGCATCGGGATATTGTTCCGGGTTCTCGGACAATAATTTGTGGCTGAGGTAACCTTCACCTGGCCGCCGGGCCACGACGTCCGTGAAGGTGCCGCCGCGGTCGATCCAGAAATCCCATTTTTCCGGCATGCCATGCCTCCTCGTATCAATGATTTATCGATAAATTATCGATATTTCTTTTTTCAAGCAAGCATTACTTGCCAATTTCCTTTGGCCGGTATTAGGGTAGCCGTCCGCGCATGAGGGATGGCTGGCGGCATGAGTATTTGGAATAGAATTGTTCGTGGAGTGGGCGGCGCCATTGACGGCCCGCTGGGCGCCTTGATCAGCGGGATCGCCGAACAGGCGGCGGATACCTTGCGCCAAATTACCGGCGAACCCACCGATGGCACGCGCCAGATTGCCTTCACCATTGGCGTCATCGCCCTGGGCGCGAAGATGGCCAAGGCGGATGGCCGGGTGACCAGGGACGAAATCGAGGCTTTCAAGCAGGTTTTCAAAATCTCGCCGGAAGACATGAAGGATGTCTCACGGGTTTTCAATTTGGCGCGCAAGGATGTCGCGGGGTTCGAGGCCTATGCCGGACAGATCGCCGATTTGTTCGAGCCCGCCTCTCAGGTGCTGGAAGATCTGCTGCACGGCTTGTTCCATATCGCCAAGGCGGATCAGGTGATCCATCCGGGCGAATTGGAATATCTGGGCAAGGTGGCCGTAATTTTCGGCTTTGACGCCGCCGGCTTTTCCCGCATCCGGGCCTATCATCTGGGTCCCGATCTGGCCGACCCCTACACCATTCTGGGTATTGAGGCGGATGTCGATGATGATGCCGTCAAGGGTGCCTGGCGGGCGCTGATCCGGGAAAACCATCCCGACCGCGCCATCGCCCGCGGCCTGCCCCAGGAATTCATCGACCTGGCGACGGAAAAGCTGGCCACGATCAACGACGCCTATGACCGCATCAGCCGTCAGAGGGGTTTCAAATAGGCGGTTTCAAAATAGAGGGTAGCATGAAGATCGATATCGAATATTGCATGATGTGAAACTATGAACCCAACGCCCTCCGTGCGAGGGACCGGATCGTGGAAAAATTAGGCGCCGAGGTGACCCTGACGGCCGCGGGCGGCGGCAGGTTCGAGATTACCGTGGACGGCCGCCTAGCCTATTCAAAAAAGGCCCTTGGCCGATTCCCCACCGACGCCGAACTGGACGCCCTGGCTTAAGCATCGGCCGCGGAAGGTCACGAAGCGCGCTGGAATCCGGGTCCCGTTCCAACCATGACGGTGACCTCGGCGATGTCCCGCATGACCGCGATATCCTTGACCGGGCGGCCATTGTGGAGTTCACGGCCGATAATGAAAAAATTTATCCATGGTGATGGTAAATTCCGTTCCTGCTTGAGCCAAAGGGCCGTCCATAGAAAACGCTCAACCCATTTCGCCCGGCGTGGCTCCAGAACGGACTTGATGACGGCATTGACCTTGGCCGGTTTTCTGGAGCGGTGCTTTGCCGCCAGCAGGGCGTCCACGTCGGCGTCGGATTCAAACCATGATTCCGTGAAGGCGGATTCATTAAACCACTCAATGTCCCCCTCCGACACCAGGGCAATCATATTCTCGGCGAAATCGCCGGGCCTGTCGCCGGTCTCCAACAGCGAGAGCAAATCGCCGGCGGCGAATACCGAAGGCTGCCATTGTTCGATGCCGATGGTCTCGACGAATTCAAGAAACCCCACCGCCGGCGTCTTGCCATCCCTCTGCCCGACCGCCAGATAGTGCGGGATCAGCGCACGCAGGAAATCCATGCCGACCGGGATGCAGTCCGTGGCCTCTTGAATATGGCCGAGGAAACTCTTCACCTCCGCTTTCGTCTGTTCCCGCAGGCACCACGCATCCGCGATGCCAACACCCTGTTTAACCAGCAAACAGGCGATGGTGTTTTTTCTGCCTTCCTTGACAATGGCGAATACACTTTGGGCGCCCGCGCCATCCATATTCGTGGCGAGGATTTTCGCCACCCTTTTTCGTGGCCAAGAAGCACACTCAACCTGGTTCCGCCGCGCCGTACCGATGGCTTTGTCCAAGGGTTGCCGTTCGTCTTCGGGCAGCCAGTTGCGGAGGGCGATCATCCGCCGCAATGATGTTGACGATAACATGGATGGCAAAGCGTTCCGGCCGACCATTTGACAGACCGCGCGGCGCACCTGGGATGCGGGATCAAGCAGGAACAAAATTCCGGTATCCTGCAGCACCGGGTGATCGGACGTCACGATTTTCTCCACCAATGTTTGGCGAATTTCCGGCGGCAGGGTCTGCGAGGATTCCATGAAGCCGGCATGAACCTCGAATTCATTGCCGCCCGATTGTTCCACGACCGATTCGAACAATTCGGCAAGATTTGGCGGTTCCGGCGTGGCCGCGCCAGCCGCGCGACCGACGGCGGCAGTACCCAAAAGGTTGGTCAAGTCCTCCCCTGGATCGAGTTTTGCTTCGATGAAACCGTTGAGCAGGAACATGAGCATCTCGGGGGCGATCTCATCGGTCTCCGCCAAAAGGAACAATTCCTTTCGGACAGCTTCAACCAGTTGCCCCGCCCATTCATGCCGTCCCTCGACCCGGTACCGCAAGAACTCCATGCCATTGTAAAACATAAACCCGTAGGCATGGATCAAGGCTCCGTTGGGTTTCTTGCCGCCGGCTTCGCGGTGTATCAGACCAATAACCCCTAAAACAGCGTCCGGGTTGATCTCCATGAAGTCTCTGGCCCCCGCCGCGTGGCGAGACGGCTTGCCGGCCGCCATTTCCTTGGCCACCAGCCTGGCCAAGGATTTCAATTCAGTTTGTAGGGACATTTTCACCGCCAGGTCCAGGACAACGCCAATAGGCGCGAGTTGACCATTGTGAATAATCGGAAGCAACTCCGGCATGCGCCGCGCCGCGCCGCGACCGGTCTTGAAGCGCGCTAAACGGCCACTTTTCGTAGAGCCGCCGCCGCCTCGGCCAGTTGCTCGGCATTAACATCCAAATGTGTTACCGCCCGCATGCGATATGGACCCATGGCGCCGATTCGAACATCGTGGGCCAGAAGGTGTTCGGACACCGTCGCCGCGTCCATTCCGGTTTCGGAGACATCGAAAAAAACCAAATTGGTCTGGCAGCGGTCAAACAGCAACTTGATGCCTGGAATTTGCGCGATATCGCGGCAAAACGCCCGTGCGTTCTCGTGGTCCTCGGCCAGGCGCGCCACATGATGTTCCAGAGCATAAACGCCGGCGGCGGCGATGATGCCGGCCTGGCGCATGGCGCCGCCCATTTGCTGCTTGAAGCGCCAGGCCCGCTCGATGAAATCGGCGCTACCGGCCAGCACGCCGCCCACGGGGCAGCCCAGGCCCTTGGACAGATCCAGCCATATACTGTCGAAATGACGGCCGTATTCCCTGGCCGAGGTGCCGCTTTCGACCACGGCGTTCATCAGCCGGGCGCCATCCATAT
>JAYGEB010000065.1:0-3176 GCA_046582595.1 Alphaproteobacteria bacterium
TTCCGGATTTCGATGCCCAGCGGGACCAGCACGAACTGCTGTCATGGGATCTGGATCTGGGCGATTGCATTTTCTTCCACGGCCTGGTGGTGCATGGCGCGCCGGGCAATCCCTCGCCGCGAAGCCGCCGCCGGGCCTATGCCACCCGCTGGCTCGGCGAGGATACCCGTTACGCCACACGCGCCGGCCAAACTTCGCCGCCCCTGGAAGGCCACGGCCTAAACCCCGGCGATGCCATGGAATGTGAAATGTTCCCCCGCGTCTGGCCACGGCGGTGAGTTAAGGCCCGCCGTAGCGCACCACTTCCTGATCGATGGCGCCAAAGATGGTGTTGCCTTCGTTATCGGGCATTTCAATATGGATGTGATCGCCGAACGACATGAAGGGCGTCTTCGGGGCGCCGTGTTCGATGGTTTCCAGCATGCGCAGTTCGGCGATACAGGAATATCCCACGCCGCCGTCCGCCAGGGCGGAACCATGCGCCGCGTCCTGTTTGTTGGAAATCGTGCCCGAACCGATAATGGTGCCCGCGGACAGGGGCCGGGTCTTGGCGGCATGGGCGATCAGGGTGGGGAAATCAAAGATCATATCCACGCCCGCGTTGGCCCGCCCGAAGGGTTCGCCGTTCAGATCGCAGAATATGGGCAAATGCAGCCGGCCGCCGTCCCAGGCGGCGCCCAACTCGTCCGGGCTGACCGCCACGGGAGAAAACGCTGTCGAGGGCTTGCCATGGAAAAACCCGAAACCCTTGCCCAATTCGCCGGGGATCAGGCCGCGCAGGGAGACATCGTTGACCAGCATGACCAATTTGATGTGGCCCCCGGCATCGGCGGCATCAATGCCCATGGCGACATCGTCCGTGATGACGGCAACCTCGGCCTCGAAATCAATGCCCCAATCTTCCGAGGCCGCGACGATGTCGTCATAAGGTCCGATGAAGCTGTCGGAGCCGCCCTGATACATCAACGGGTCGGTCCAGAAGCTGTCCGGCATCTCGGCGCCCCTGGCCCGGCGCACCAGTTCCACATGATTGACATAGGCGCTGCCGTCGGCCCACTGAAAGGCGCGGGGCAGGGGAGAGGCCAGATCGCCCGGATCAAGGTCAAAGGCGCCCGTGGCCTGGCCGGCGGCCAGGGTTTCGGCCAATTCCGCCAGGCGCGGCGAGATATTGGCCCAGTCATCCAAGGCGGTTTTCAGGGTCTGGGCGATGCCATAGGCGGGCACGGCGCGGTCCAGATCGTTGCTGACCACCAGCAACTGGCCGTCGCGGCCAACCTTCAATGATGCAAGTTTCATCTAACTATCCTGCCTATCCGGTTAATGCAGACAACTACTACATTTAGAGTAAACAATGCGCCATGGCTCCGCCGCCCAGTCGTTCGGTTTTGACCTAAAACTGCCCTGCAGGTCATTCAGGAATGCCAGCTTCACGCAGCCCGAAAACGTACCGCGCTGCCACCTCCTCGTCGCTCCAATAGGTCAGATGTAGATCGCGTAGCCGGATATTCGGGTGGGCGGCGATCAATTCCGCTGCAAGCGCAAGCCCCTTATCGGTGTTGCCGGAATGCCAAAGGCTGGTGATCCAACTCAGGATGAATAGCGGCACGTTGGGCACCGTGCGGTCGGCATTCTGTATCTGCTTTGCCGCCTCGGAATAATCCCCAAGACCGAACCAGCCAAGGCCAAGCCCGTGATATCCTATGTGAGTGAAGCCGCCTTTTGGGCTCATGTCGTTAGAGGTTTGAATTTTTTCTAAGCCGGCCCGATATTCGCCTGTCGCAACCAAGGCCATGCCCAATGCCCTGCAGCCAAAATGGAAATTTGGGTTAATTTCAATTGCGCGTTTAGCGGCATATAGGGCTTCGTCCGCATCGTTCTTGAACGCCAATGTCAAGTCCGAGCGCGCCAGATGCACATAGGCGCTGTGCCGGTTTAGATGCTCTGCGTGGTCCAACTTTGCCCAAGCTTCGGTTTGGAGGTCTTCGTCCGTCTTTTTGATGCCATAAAGATGATCCGCCAGGATCGAATGGGCCCATTGCGCCAATGCGGTCACATTGTCCGGTTCCACCGCCAACACTCGGTCCATGATGGGCCGTATATCATGCCAGGATTGGGCATCGGTCTGCAGAGTTTTGTGCATGCCTAGGGTAAGCAATTCCTCCACCGACATGCTGTCGGGGTCCTGGCGGCTCGCTAGATGGCCCTCATGACGATTGATGGCTACACGCACATCGTTATAGAGCCAGCCAGCGCACTCCTCGGCGATGGCGAAAGCATCCTCGCCGGCAATATCGTATTGTTCGCTGGCCAGCCGCTTCTCCTCCGCCTGGTAAATGATATGAGCGATAAGGCGGCGGCGCTCGCCAGCCGCCTGCACCATGCCATCGAGGCGATATTCGGCTTCCGCCGCGCTCAACACTAATACGATGCCCATCATACGGCTCATCTGCGTCGAAAAAGTGCCAGTAATCTCCTCGGCCAATATCTCTTCTTCTTCGCCACCTCTAAAGCTGAAGGGCGGCGCAAATAATCTCGGTTTGTGTCCCCCGACGGTCTCGCCCTTTGGTGCCAGTTGCGCACTAAACTCTGCCGGAGAGACATGTACGGTCATGTCCTTTTGAATGTTTTTCAGGCGGTGGCGGCCGGCATCGGCGAAACTCCGACCGGCGACGACGTCCAATTGACGTTGGACGTCTTGCGAGATCAAAACCGCGCCGGGGCGGAGCCATCTCTTGAAGCCGCGAAGCGATGTTGACACCGTCTCCATAGATGTCCTCATCCTCGAAAGTCACATCACCGATATGAACGCCGATGCGAAGCTTGATGGTTTCATGGTCCGTCAGCTCTGTTTGTAGGTGTAGGGCGCAAGCGACCGCGTCCGCCGCGCTTGCAAACTCCACCAACCAGCCATCGCCCATGCTCTTGGTAAGGTTGCCATTGTGGTTGTCGAGGGCCAGCGCCAATATCGCTCGCCGGAACTGGCGTAGGGCCATAAGCGTGCCTGCCTCGTCTTCGCCCATCAGCTTCGAATAGCCCACCACATCGGCGGCAAGGATTGCTGCAAGTCTGCGTTCCACTAAAGCGATCTCCCTTTGCGGGAAATCTTATCCGATAGACGGCAAGAAACTAAAAGCTGAGATGTCGCCTTATGGCAGATATTGTTGAAAAAGTCCTTT
>JAYGEB010000120.1:0-6101 GCA_046582595.1 Alphaproteobacteria bacterium
CGTGTGCTCTTCCGATCTTGCGCTCCGAGAGTACCTGTGTCACCAATCTCGGGAGACCCAGAAATATGTCTTCGTCTGACAACCCAGTTGCCACACCCAGATTTATGGCATAGGCCGAAATCATCGTGGTGGCTTGTTCTATTGCCTCTCGACGATCTAATTCTCTGACCTGGTCCCGCGTTAGACCAGATTGTCTGTCGCTCATGGCGGACTGGACGTGATCCGAGACCGCGCGCCACATCGGATGCAATTCCTGGCGGGTAAAATTTGAATCCGTTTGGTGTTCCGATATGTAACGGATTTCTTCGAGCATTATCTTATAAACGTCGCCAATCGCTGCCTCAATATCGTCAAACGAAGCGATGCGAAAATGGCCTTTCAGTTCCTTTTTGCCCGCCCGGAGTTCAACACGCCATACGACTTTGGACCTATCCTTTGGATCGATGCCCCAGGTCTTGAACCAATAATATTTTTGCTTATCAATGCTGTCGCGGCGCTTGTCGTAAACAATGACCTGGCGAAGATTGGCCTCGCCAATCGTCACGGATTGTATTCGCCTGTTGACGAAGACAGCTGATGTACGACCAATATTGGGAGAGCTTTTGTCTCCCCAAAAGGGTTTTACGTTGGTTCGAGGTGGGGTGATAAATAGATCAAGGTCCAGCACGAAGTCTGGCGCGAGGAAATCCATCGCATAGTCAATGCGGTTAATGGCGTGGTCGCAAATTTGACAGTCCATATATTTCAGAGTTTGGAACAGTCGCCTTCGTGTCTCCTCATATCCTGCGACTAGCAGCGATTTGGCGTGGACATTGACGAATATATTCCACTGGTCTGGATCGCCGTTATTTTTGAACAGCCAAGTTTCGCCCAGCGGGCCGGTGTCGCATACATAGGCATAGCCGCCGTTCGCGCCAGTTTCCTTCACATGCAGTTCGACACCGCCACGGCCAATTGACGTTAGTACTGGATGCCTTTCTTCCTTGGCCCGCTCCTTTGCTGTCGCGAGGATTTCTCGCGCTTCCTTTGGCAATGCGCCCTGAAAGGCAACATATAAAGTATCAAAACCGGAATAGAGTAGCTCGTACATTACCTACTCTCGTTTACGCACAGGTAAATGCCGAAGGGGGTGCTACCAGGACCCCCTTCGAACAATACCGATCTAAGCCGCATCTGATTTTGACGTGCCGCGACGGCGACGCCAGGTGATATCCCAAGTTTCGTCGTCCTGAGGGAAGGCGAAAACGACTAGTGGATGCTCAAAACTCAGGTCGTCAATGGTGATGCTCAGAAAAGGCTCGCCGCCAATGCCGTGTCCTTTGGGCATTTTTTCCCAGGCATTGCCAATTTCTACCCAATCGCCTCTATGGTTTTTGGCAAGGATGACGTACTTAGGTGAGTTCGATGACCGTTGATCAGGTATTTCCAGCATTCGAAATCCCGAGGCAAAGTCTCCGCGCCGGCGGCAAAGAGACAATTCTCCGGACGATCGGCCCAGGGCGGCGTCCCGCCGCGCGGGGCGGATGAGGCAGGGTTTGATGGCCGGCGCCTTCTCGTTTACCCTTGGGGGAGGAAACCGGATAGGGGAATGCCGCCATGGCGCTCAGCACGCAGCAAGTCGAACAGTTCAAGCGGGAGGGCTATGTCTTTCCCGTGGATATACTGGGTCGGGCGGAGGCATTGGACCTGCGCCAGCGCCTGGAGGCGCGGGAGGCCCGGCAGGGCGGCAAGCTGGAACCCGGCCAGCGCGCCAAGTCCCACCTGATCTTCAAATGGCTGGATGATCTGATCCGCGATGCCCGCATTCTCGATCCCGTCGAGCAACTCATCGGCCCCGATATATTGTGCTGGAACACCATTTTTTGGATCAAGGACGTGGGCTCCAAAAGTTTTGTCTCCTGGCATCAGGACACCCGCTATTGGGGTCTGTCGAGCCCGGACGTAGTGACCGCCTGGCTGGCGCTTTCGCCGGCCAGCCTGGAAAGCGGCTGCATGCGGGTCATGCCGGGCACCCATATCGGCGCGGTGCTGCCCCACGAGGACCGCTACGACGACGCTAACATGTTGACCCGGGGTCAGGAGATCACCGAGGGCGTCGATGACGGCCAGGCGGTCTACATGCCCCTGGAGGTCGGCCAGATGTCACTGCACAATTACCGTCTGGCGCATGCCTCGGGCGCCAACAACGCGGCCGACCGCCGGATCGGCGTCTCCATGCATTTCATGCCCACCGATACCAAGCAGATCGTTGGCGAATGGGACAGCGCCGCCCTGGTGCGCGGCAGTGACCGCCACGGCAATTTCGCGCCCACGCCGGTTCCGGCCGGGGACTTCGACGAGGCCGCGATGGCCTTTCACGCCCGCGCCGCCAAGGCGCAGAGCGATGTGCTCTACCAGGGCGCCGCCATCAACACCCAGAAGCTGTAGCCCGCCATGGCACCAATAAAGCGGTGGAACTTGCCCAACGAGGCCCGGATCGCCCTGTCGATCGTGGTCAATGTGGAAGAGGGCTCGGAAATGAACATCGCCCAGGGCGACCGGGGCCCGGAGGTGGTGGATGAACTGGGCGTTGCGCTGCGCAAACCGATCCGCAATCATGCCAACGAGAGCAACTATCTCTATGGCCTGAAGGCGGGCGCGCCCAGGATCATGAGGCTGCTGGATGAATTCGCCATCCAGGCGACCTTCACCGCCGCCGCCCAAGCCCTGGAAAAGGCCCCCGAGTTGACCCAGGCCATCGTCGCCGGCGGGCACGAAGTGTGCGGTCACGGCTGGCGCTGGGTGCATCAGTTCCAGATGGACGAGGATCAGGAGCGGGATTTCATCCGCAAGGCCGTCTCCTCCATCAAACGGACGACGGGCGCGAGGCCAACGGGCTGGCTTTCCCGCTACCTGCTGACCGACAACACCCGGCGTTTGCTGGTGGAGGAGGGCTTCAGCTACCATATGGATGATTTTTCCGGTGACCGGCCATTCTGGGACACCGATCACGGCAAACCCATTCTGATCCTGCCCTACGCCCTGGATTCCAACGATATGAAGATGTGGACGGCGCCGTCCCTGACGCCCACCGATTGGCTGCAATACGCCATCGATACCTTCGATTGGCTGTACCGGGAAGGCGCGGACGATCCCCAGATGATGTCCTTCGGTCTGCACCTGCGCATCATCGGGCGGCCCGGACGCATCGGCTATTTCGAGAAATTCCTCCAGCACGTCGCCGCCAAGCCCGATGTCTGGATCGCCACCCGCCAGGCCATCGCCGATAACTGGGCAGAGCAGAACCCAGGCCCGTGATGAGGGAGGTCATCCCCTGCGGCCTCACGGCGACGCCCTGGAACGAGTTGGCCCGTGCCGCCCAGGCGGCGGCGGATGAACCGGAGCCGGAGGCGGCGGTGCTCGAAATCGTCCAGTGCGCCTTGCGCGTCACCGGGAATGGCACGGCGCACGAAAAACCCGGCGCCCTGAATCCGGGCGAGCGGCATTTCCATGTGGGTGGCGTCTTCATGGTCAGCCCGGACCGAACCTCGCATTTCCTGATCGCCGAATGGGGTTTTCCGCCCGAACAGCACCGCCTGCATTATCCCCTCGATACCGGCCATCCGGGCTGGGTCTGGAAGAACGAACAGGCGCTGATATTGGAAAATACCGACGATCATGCCGACTTCAAACAGATCCTGAAAAGCGCGCGCATGGGCTCCGCCCTCTATTCGCCGATGATCTGGCGGGGCGGTTTAATCGGTCACATGATCTGCGCGGCCCAGGCCCGCAATACCTATCGCCCGTCCGATCTGTTGCGTTTGCGGACCTTGGCCGCCATGGCGACGGGCCTCTATATGGCCAAGACGGGACCGGCTATGCTGGATCGACTTTGGCGGGAGGCGACCACATGAATAGTGCCATGAACCGGGAATTTGAAGTCACGGGCGGCGGCGGCGTCAAACTATGGGCGGGAGAATGGGGCAACCCGGACGGCCCGCCGATCTTGCTGATCCATGGCTTCATGCAGTGCCATATGTCCTGGCGGGCGCAGCTTGAAAGTTCGCTGGCGGATGAGTTCCGCCTGATCGCCATTGATAACCGCGGCCATGGCCGCTCGGACAAGCCCGACAATCCATCCGCCTACCAGGACGGACAATATTGGGCCGACGACGTGGCCGCCGTGATCGATCAACTGGAGTTGAACAAGCCGGTGCTGGTTGGCTGGTCCTATGGCGGCCTAATCATGCTGGATTATTGCCAACGCCATGGCTGCGGCAATATCGCCGGCATTAATTTCGTTGCCGCCGCCGTGCGCAGAATTACCGATCCAAGCGCGCCCGCCCCGCCGGAATTCAGAAAAAACCTGCTGTCGGAAAATCTGGCGCGGCGGATCGACGGTACCCGCGTGTTTTTGCGGGCCTGTACCGCCGAGGCCGTGGACCGGGAGACTTTCGAAACCTGGCTGGCCTTCAACATGTTGGTGCCGCCACATGTCCGGCAAGCCATGTTTGAGCGGGAATTGGATTTTGATCCGGTCCTGGAGGGCCTCTACGTGCCCGCCCTGGTCTCCTATGGCACGGCGGATCCTCTGGTGGTGCCGGCCGTGGGGGAGTATGCCATGGCCCGCATTCCCGACGCCGAGGCATCGATCTATGAAGGCATCGGACATTCGCCGTTTTTCGAGGACAGCCCCCGTTTCAACGCCGAGTTGGCGGCCTTTGTCAGACGCTGTAGTTGACCCAGGTCCCCTGACATGATGGATTGTTCGCAAATCTAAAATGAGAGGAACGCCGTAATGCATGTTGGCATGACCACATTTTTCCAAAACCTGAGCGGCAATCATACGGACCGGGAGGTTTATCAGCACGAATTGTCCATGGCCGACATGGCCGAGCCCCTGGGCTTTGAAAGTATCTGGACGGCGGAACATCATTTCGACGAATACACCATGTGCCCGAACCCATTGCAGTTTCTGACCTACATGGCGGGACGCACCGAACGCGCCCTGCTGGGCACCATGGTCATGGTGCTGCCCTGGCACGACCCGGTCCGCGTGGCCGAGGAAATCGCCGTGCTGGACCACGTGTCGAACGGGCGCTCCATCCTTGGCGTAGGCAGGGGCCTGGGCCGCATTGAATTCGAAGGCTTCCGCGTCAACATGGGCGAAAGCCGGGAGCGCTTCGTGGAATATACCGAGGCGCTGATCCAGGGCCTGGAAACCGGGCATATCGAATTTGACGGAAAATTCTACCAACAGCCAAAAATCGCCATCCGCCCCTTCCCCTTCGCCTCCTTCAAGGGCCGCTTTTATGCCTCCGCCGTATCGCCCGAATCCTCGCGCATCATGGCGCGCCTGGGCATCGGCATCATGATCATCGCACAAAAGCCCTGGGACAAAACCTTGGAGGAACTGGAAAACTACCGTGAAATCTACCGGGAACTGAACAACGGCGAGGAGGCGCCCCAGCCCCTGATGGTGGTCTTCAACTGCTGCCACGAGGACGAAAGCATCGCCAACGAGATGCATATGAAATACACCCGCCGCTACAGCCTTTCGGCCCTGGATCACTACGAGTTCGCCAATGAGGGCCTGGCCGACATCAAGGGCTATGAGTATTACGGTGGGCTGTCGAAAAACATCAACAAGCACGGTATCGACAGCTTCGTGAATTTCCTGGCCGATTTGCAGGTCCGGGGCACGCCCGATCAGGTCTTCGAACAGATGCGCGAATACCAGAACCTGACCGATTGCGCCGGCTTCATCAACGGCTTCAGCTTCGGCGGCATGCCCCACGAGCTGGCCAAGACCTCCATGGCCACCTTCGCCGAAAAGGTCATGCCGCGCCTGAAGGCCCTGGACGTGGGCACCACGATCGGCGGCGGCCAGCCCCTGACCATCGCGGCGGAATAACCCCAGACTCGCCTGGATAGGTGGGCCGCGGCTCTACCGACAACGGCGTCCGCCTTGATCGCGGGCGGAATGAAAGAGCGCGCGCCGCGCCAAGGCATGATCGAATTTGGCGGCGGACAGCCTAGAGCATGTCCTCTTCAACCATGCTCGTATTCTAAAAAAGAGCAACTGAACCAACTGCTTGGATCGCAAGAGCGAATCCAATTAG
>JAYGEB010000238.1:0-8242 GCA_046582595.1 Alphaproteobacteria bacterium
CATCCCCTCAGCAGCCGCTTCGAGGAGATGGATTGCGTGGCCATCTTCGACGACGTGCTGGTGCCCTGGGAGCGTTTGCTGGTCGACGGCACCGAGGGCGCGGGCGCCTTCATCAACGGCCTTGTGCCCGACCCGCGCGCCACCCTGATGCAGACCAGTTCGCGCCTGCTGGCCTCGATGGAGCTGTTTTGCGGCGTCGCCACCAAACTGGCCGACGCCATCGGCATTACCCCGTTTCTGCATATTCAGGAAAACCTGGGGGAGATGCTGGTCGACCTGGAAATGATGCGCGCGGTTTACTTCGGCTCGGACGCCATGGCCAAGGAGGGGCCGGACGGTATCTGGTCGCCTTATGCGGCGGGCCTGTCCGGTTACCATTTGCGCGCCGGCGCGATCCATCGCCGCTATGTGGAAATCATCCACGTACTGGCGGGCGGCGGCTTTTTCTATGCGCCCATGGGCTCTGATTTCGATAACCCCGAGATCCGCGCCGACATCGACAAGTTCGTGCGCGGCCGCCCCGGTGTCTCGGCCGAGGAACGGGTACGCCTCTTCAAACTGGCCTGGGATCTGACCGGCGATGGCTTCGGCCAGCGGGTCAGGCAGTATGCGCATTTTTTCAGCGGCGATCCGATCCGTAATACCGCCGGCTTCTATCTCGGCTATGACAAGGCGCCGCTGTGGGAAACCGTCGAGCGCGCCCTGGCCGGGCCCGGCGCGGCGCAAAAAGCGCCCGAGGCGGAGCCGGCCCCACGACGGCCGGGCCGCAAGCGCGAAGGGCTAAGCGGAACCTATCCGGCCAGTTCACATCCGGCCAAGCCGCGAGCGGGCTGAACATCGAAGCCTGGTAATTCAACGTAAGTTGAAAAAGCGCTGGCTTGAATAGTCGGCGTCGGAGACTTTCTCGAACCATTCGGTACCGCCGCCGTCCTCGCCGGTTTCCGACATGGCGAGATGGGTGAAAATCCGGTCCGGCGCCGCACCATGCCAATGGCGGGCGTTGGGCGGGATGATCGCGGTGTCGCCGGGGCGAAGCTCCTCGACCGGCCCGCCTTCGACCTGGACCCGGCCAACGCCGGCGACGGCCCACAGAGTCTGGCCCACCGGGTGCTGGTGCCAAGCCGTGCGGGCGCCTGGATTTAAGGTCACGTTGGTCGCCCGCATCCGCGACGGCGCGGCGCCGACCATGACCTCGTCCTGGGACACATCGCCCGTGAACATATCCGCCGAGGCACGTTTGGTCGCCCGGTCTTCGGCTCTATGAATCTTCAACATGGCAAACCCTTCTCTCTGGCAAAAATGACCGGCGTCAAGCCTCGATCAGAACTCGATGACCAGCCGGCCTCGCGTGCCGCCCGCCTCCAGCCGCCGGTGCGCCTCGCCGGCTTGCTCGGGCGGGTAGGTATCGGCCACGCGCAGAGTGATGGCGCCGGCCTCGGCCAGTTGGCGCAGGCGGTCAAGTTTTTCGAATTCGCCATCGTAGTCGCGCACCATGGTGGCGGTGAAGGTGATGCCGCGTAGCCCGTCCCCCTTGTAACCGCGCACGGCGGTAAAGGCGCCGCCGTCGCGGACGGCCTGAATGACGAGTTCGTTCTGGACGGCGCCGTCGGCGAGACCATCGACGCCGTTGGGGACATGCTCCCGGATGCGCGCGGCGACATCCTCGCCCCGGCGCACGACGATATCGGCGCCGAGGGAAAGGACCAGTTCGTGATCGGCCTCGGAGGCATCGGCGATAACGGTCAACCCTTCGGTCTTGGCCAGTTGTATGACGTAGCCGCCGTAGGCGCCCGCGGCGCCGGTCACCGCCAGGGTCTGTCAGGATGACAGGCCGAGCAGATCGAGCGACAGACGGGCCGTCAGCCCGTTCATGGGCAGCGTGCAGGCCTCAATATGGGTGGCGCCGGCGGGCGCGGCAACCACGGCGCTGGCGGCAAGCACGATCTGTTCGCGGTACGCGCCGTGGCTGGCCTTCGGAACCACCATGGCCATGACCGCATCGCCGATCCGCACGCCGGTCGAGACACCCTCGCCGATCTGGTCGACGATGCCGGCCGCATCCATGCCCGGCACGTAGGGCGGCGGGTCTTGCTTCTGCTGCTCGGCCCTGGAGCCGTTCCGCGCCATGAGATCGGTGGGGTTCACCGCCGCCGCATGCACGCGGATGCGTACCTGACCGGCACCGGCATCGACCTCCGCAAGATCGACCACCTCCAGGACTTCCGGGCCGCCGTGAGTGTTTAATCCTACCGCGCGCATGAAATTCGTCTCCCTATCAACTGGCCCAGGGCGGGCGGGCATCCCATTGATCCCAGTGGGTGGTATCCGCCGTCTCGTAGCGCGTGGTCGGGCCGAAACCGCCGCGTGGATAGCCCAACGGGATGCAGCAGTAGAAATCCACATCCGGCGGCACGCCGAACATCCCGTTCACCCGGTCCATCACGCTCGGGTGCAGGGTCGTCAGCACCGAACCGATGCCTAGGGCCCGTGCCGCCAGCAGCAGGTTCTGGACACCGGGAAACACCGAGCCGGCGAACCCACCGGCCACCGCGAAGGCCAGGATGACTGCCGGCGCATGACGCAGTTCATCCGCCATCAGCGAGGCCATCCGGTAAGGCGAATCTTTGGGGATGTCATGCCCCGGCTCCCATCCGTAAGAATCCTTGCGCTTGGCCCACCAGGCTTCGTAATAGAGCGCGCCGAAATCGTTAATTCGTTGGCGCTCGCGTATGACTAGAAAACGCGCCGGTTGCACGTTGCCGCCATTCGGGGCCTTGGACGCGGCATCCAGCACAATCTTCAAATCCCCATCGCTTATCGCCCGGTCGGGGTCCATGCGCCGGATCGCGCGTTGGCTGAACATCGCCTCGCCGATGGGCATGTTCAATTCGGTGGGTGGTTTCAATCGGGCCATCTTCATGCTGTTCGTTCTTTCTTTTGATCTTGCGCTCACAAATACGGGGACGGTGATTGTGGCCGCAAAATGCCGCGTCTTCAACGATTGTCTAGGATCGACGATCGGGCCGGGGTGAAACCCAAATGTTCCGGCCCGGTAGCTATTTCTCCGGCAAGCCGGCCTTGATAAGCCCGTCCAGGAACCGTTGCCTGTCGATGTCCCGTTTGAACGGACGCGCCAAACGCTCGTCGTTCGCCGTCAGGCCGGGCATGCGGCGCAACAGTTGATCCAGCGCCGCCCGGGCCTGGTCCATCTGTCCCAGATTGCCATGGTTGGCCGCCAGCACGCTGTAATTGTCGGTGAATTCAGGGTTATCCTCGACTGCGAGTTTGGCGAATTTTACCGCCTCGTCAAATTGCGCCGCCGCCGCCGCCGCCCAACCCATGGCGATATGCCAGATGACCAGTAACGGATCCCGCAGGCTCATCTGAATAGCCTGTTCGAAGTCTTTCATGGCGGCATCGTGATCGCCGGCGAAGGCATGGGTTACGCCCAAATAGCCGCGGGCAAAGACCAGATTGGGATCCAAATCGACCGCCTTTTGTAGACGCCGCACGGCATCGTCGTGCCGGTTGGAAAAAAGTTCGAAGATGGCAAGCGCGGTGTGAGCCATGGCATTTTGATCATCCGCCGCGACGGCCTTTTGGGCGAACAGGCTGAAAATCTCCATGGAAGCCGCCGGGTCATCGCTCCATCCGAAAACCGCCTCGAAATGAGAGGCAAAGGCCAGATCGCTCAAAGCCATGGCATTGTTGCTTTCCAATTCCAAAGCCTGTCCCAGAAAGTCCCGCGCCCGGTTGGAATCGTCCCTGGTAAAGCGGCGAATATGCCAGTGCGCCCGCATGATCAAATCCCAGACTTCAAGGTGGCCGGCATCCTTGCGCTGGGCGCGCTGAATTTCCGCCGACATGATCCCCGGCGCGATCGCGCCGATGATGTTCTGGGTAATCTCGTCCTGCAGGCTGAATATGTCGTCCAGTTCCCGGTCATACCGCTCGGCCCAGACCTGGTGGCTGACCGGGGCGTCGCTCAACTGCGCGCTGATCCTGACACGGTTGCCCGCCTTGCGGACGCTGCCCTCCAGCACATAGCGCACGGATAGATCCTTGGCGATTTGGGCAACGTCAACGGCCGCGCCCTTGTATTTGAACGAGGTGCCACGGGAAATTACGAAGAACGGACGGTTTTTCGACAGGCCGGTAATGATATCCTCGGAGATACCGTCGGAGAAATATTCCTGCTCCGGATCTTGGCTCATATTGGTGAACGGCAATATGGCGATGGAAGGCTTCTCGGACACGGGCGGAACCCTATTGTCCGCCGCATGCTCTTCGACGGAATCCGGAAACTCCAAATGTACGCTAAACGCGCGGACGGGTCTGGGCATGTTCTTCACTTGCTGTTCGCCGAGGTCTTAAAATCTGATCGGAATTTTGTCCCGCACCTGGTCACGCGCCGAGAGCGAAACGCAAATTCCGCCCGGCGCGGCCAGGCCTTCCAGGCGCGCGGCGATATTGACGCCATCGCCATAGATATCTTCGCCCTCGATGATGATGTCGCCCAGGTTGACGCCGATGCGGAAGACCAGCCGGCTGCCCGCCTCAACGTCGGCGTTGCGTTCCGCCATGCCCTGCTGGATGTCCATGGCGCATTGAACAGCGTCAACCACGGAGGGAAATTCGGCAAGAATGCCATCGCCCATCAATTTTACGACGCGCCCGTGATACTGCGTGATCTTCGGGCCGAATAATTCTTCCCGGTGCAATTTCAACATGGCCAGCGTCCCGCGCTCATCCGCCGCCATGAGCCGGCTGTATTCGACGACATCCGGCGCCAAAATCGCCGAAAGCCTACGATTTATTTGTTCCGAAGCCACGGCTTTCCTCGAAGGGGTAAATGTCACAAACATTTCTTACAGGCTCAATCATAGCGGCGCGCGCCTGGCAAATCCACACGCCTGATCGCTAACGTCGGCTCTTGATAGGGCGATCCCGGCTTGGCATAAAGACAACGAAACATGACCGGCCAGGGCTGCCGGGCCTTTCGACACATAGGGCCACCTGATAATGACTGATGCAATGGGACCAAAATCTGGCCGGACCGAATTGATGGCATGGCGGGATTGGCTTGTGGCAAGCGTGTGGCCCGCCTGGCTTGAATACGGTGTCGATTGGGAAAACCAGGCTTTTCTTGAATACCTCAACCCATCGAACTGGCAATGCGATGAGGACTTCAGGCGGCTGCGCGTTGCCGCCAGGCAGATCATATCATTCTCGAAAGCGGCCTCGATGGGCATCGAACGATCGGAAGATGCCGTCGTGCTGGGGCTTAAATTCCTGGCCGGCCCCGCCAGATTGAAGGGCGGCGGCTATGCGAGGGTTTTCGATCTGTCGAACCGCCCGATCGACGAGACCCTTGACCTCTATGATCATGCCTTCGTGCTGTTGGCCTTTTCATCGGCAGCACGGGTACGCGAATACGAGACGATGTATCAAAGTGCGTTGGAACTGTTCGACTTCATACAAAAGAATTTCGTGCATGATTTGGGTGGTTACCTCAACAGTGTTCCGCCGACCCAGCCAAGGCGCCAGAACCCGCATATGCATCTGCTTGAGGCCCTGATGGAGGCCCATGAGGTGTTTGGCGACAAGCTGTTTTTATCCGCGGCGGCGGATATCGTTAGGCTGTTTTTGGAACGATTTCTGTGCCGGGACAGTTTCTCGATCCCGGAATATTTTTCAGAGAATTTGACCCGTGAACCGCCAACGGGAAATTTTGAAGTGGAGCCTGGGCACCATTTTGAATGGATCTGGCTGCTGCATAAATTCAACGGCACAAGGGAACATTCCCCGGCGCTGGCATCGGACATAAAATTGGTCAGCGAAAAACTCTTCGGTTTCAACGACCGTTTCGCAATAAACGAAAAATTTGGCACTGCCTTTAACATCGTCTCGAATGAGGGGGACGTGGTGTCGGCAAGTTCAAGAATTTGGCCGCAAACGGAACGCATTCGGGCTGAATTTCATTGCAGAACGGATAATGGCGCAATGATCGAACAGTCGTTGCGGTCGTTCAAACTTTACACGGATGGATTGCCGGCCGGTCTTTGGCGGGAACAGATCGAACCCGATGGCTCGTCCATCTATCCCCATGCTCGGGCATCAACGCTTTATCATTTGACCACCGGGTTCTTCAGCAATCCTTGAATTCAGCTATTCCGTGCAACTGGCCCATTCCCGGCAATGCTCAACAAGGCAAGATGTTTCAACAGGGGATGCACCACGTAGTGATCGGCGCCGTCTCCCTCCGTCGCGACTTCGTCGAATTTGCCGTCGCTTTGCCATTTTGCGATCACATCCGCCATGATGTCCGCGCGGATCGCGGAGTCGTAAAAATAGTCGATATCGACGCCCGCCGGCGGCGGCGGATAGCGCCGCCGCGCCACGATGGGGCCCTGGTCGATGGCCGGGGCCATTTTTATGACCGACACGCCACAACCCTCCCCGGCCAGCAGGCTGTAATAGATCGTCGTGCTGCCCCGATAGTCCGGCAGCCAGCCCGAATGTGCGTGCAGGAAGGGCGGGCTTTGCTCCAGCAACTCGCGGCTGATTACCTGACCGCCGTAGCCAGAATAAATGACCAGGTCCACCCCCGCCATGCTTACCGATTCCAGAATGGCCCCATCGTTCACGCTTTCGGCCTCGATGCGTTGAACCGACGCCGTCAGGCCGTCCAATGACCGCGTGAGAGGTATTTGCGGATCGGGCAGCGGCACCACGGTGGCAATGTTCGGCCGGCTCGGCAGTTCCGCCTTGCCGGGCTGGACGGCGCCGGGGCGATCGAACAGGATGGCCTTGGCGAAGCGGAAGCCGCGCGCGACGAAAGCTTGGGCGTAGGTCTGGCTGCGCGGTGTGTTGGCCGCCAGGAATAGGATGCCGCCGTCCTTCACGCGACGATCCTCCGGTCCTCGATGATGGTTTCGATGAAAGTTTGCTCTTGCCGTAGGTGCCAGGCGAGGCGGGCCAACAGTTCGGCAGACAGCTCCTCGGCCCGCGAACATAGGGTGTCGAGGCATTTAAGATAGACGTTGAGGTGGCGTAGCTCGCCGCTCTCCTCATAACACGCCGCGAACAGATCCGCGGCGCGCAGGTACAGCGGATATGATCGCCGCGCGGATATGTCCAAGGCGCGGAACGCCTCGTCATAGCCGTCATGCACCCGCTTATGAATTTCAAACTTCTTCACGAAGGCTTCGCGCAGCACATCATCGCCGCCCATCGCGCGTTCCAGCAATTCGGCACTTTGACGGGAGGCCGGGTCGGCGGCGCGCACGGGCGGCGGCTTTGCGGCTTCGGGTGAGATTTCCAGGACCGCCGCGCGGTTTTGACGCCAGGCCGTTAAGAATTCAAGGCCATCGTATCGGCTGTAAAAATAGCTGTTGGGCGCTTCGATCAAATCGCCATCGGCATAGGGATAAAGTGTCACGCAACGATTCCTACCGTTTCAAAAAAGGCGGCGGCGATGCCGCCAAGTGTGCCCAACAACCCGTTGCTGTCAATAACCAAGCGGCCATCCGCCGGCATCGGTTTCGGATTATTTTTCCGGCCAGATGCCATCCTCGGCGATGGGATAGATATCGTGGGATAACTGGCTGTAAGTGAAGCGTTTCGGGTTCGAGGCACAGACGCCGGGCGTATCTACATAGATTTCCCCCTTGGCGAAGGCGCGGAAATGGGCCTGCCAGGCGATGGCGGATTTGACCACGATGATCTGTTGCGCCGCGGCCGCGATCCCGGCCGCGGCAAGGTGATCGGCATCGAAGGGCAGGGCCTTGTTTTCGGTCAGCATGACCGCAATTCCGCCCGCCCGGACCACCGTGACCTCGCCCAGATCGATCTGTTGCCCGGTCATGTAGTCGCCCCGGCGCTGGTATTTGACCGGTTGTTGAAAGACGATTTCGCCCACCAGGGGCACCGGCGGGCCATGCAGGTCGTCCGACTTGCCGCCCACGTTGCCGCTGAAGATGGCGCCGAGGCCAAGGGATTTGGCCGATCGCACCGCGCCCGGGTCGCACAACACGATGACGGCACCGTGGGCGGACTGGTCCAGCAACTCGGCCAGAATGGTGGTGCCGTCGCCGGGGCTGCCGCCGCCCGCGTTATCCGCTACGTCGACCAGGATGATCGGACCGCCCGGTGCCTCGATGGCGCTGCGCACCGCCTCTTGGGCCTCGATCAGGCCGGCATCGAAATCGCCGCGCTGGCGCCAGATGGTCAGGGCCAGATC
>JAYGEB010000292.1:0-6428 GCA_046582595.1 Alphaproteobacteria bacterium
GCGGCCGGTTTGATCTGAGCAATTTGGAAGTCACGGTCGGAGCGCTTGATTTGACCGGCACCGCGGGCGTGGATTTGGCGGGGGCCCGCCTCAAGCTATCCGCCGACCTGCAGGCCGGGGATGTCATCGTGGATCATTTCCTCGGCGCGGCGGCGGGCCAGAAACGGTCGGTCCGTACGGCCAAAAGCCCGGCCAAAAGCCCGACAAGACAACGGCGTGGCGATGGCCGATGGTCCCGCGACGCCATCGACCTTTCCGCGCTGCAAACACTGGACGCCGATATCAAGCTGTCGGCCAAGCGCCTGGTATTTCAACGCTATCCGTTCGAGGAACCGCGCCTGCATCTGATTCTTGATAATGGGGTTTTGCAAATCAAGGAGCTGACGGGTCGATTGTTCAAGGGCGACGTCGGGATTCGCGCCACTCTCAATTCCCAGCCCCTGCCCGGCCTGGGTCTGTCGGTACGACTTCGTGGCGCCGATATCAACGAGGCCATGCGCACGGCCTTGGAGCTGGATCAGGTTACCGGGCTGTTGGATTTCTCGGGCCAATTTCAGACCACTGGGTTAAGCCAGTGGGTTCTGGTCAACGCCCTGTCGGGCCAGGTGAAGATCCATGCGGCCAACGGGGTTATTCGCGGCTTTGATATGAAGAGCTTCTCGGAACGCCTGGGACGCCTGAACAAGGTGCCGGATTTTCTAAATTTGCTACAGCGGGCCTTTTCGGGCGGCGAAACAAAATATCAAAGTGTCGATGGCACCTGGAACATCAAGAACGGCGTGGCTGAAACCCAGGATATGCTGGTGCGATTGGACGCCGCCGAGGCAACCGTGAAAGGCAAGGTGCGACTGCCCGCCTGGAACATGGATCTTCGCGCCATCCTGCGCCTGACCGAACACCGCGACGCCCCGGACATGGGCGCGCACCTGTACGGTCCCCTGGATCAGCCCGAGCGGGACTTGAAGACCGCGAAGCTGGAACGCTGGCTGCTGGCCCGCCTGGGCCGGGAGCTACTGGGAAAGAACCTGAAAAACAAGGGACTGGGCAAGCTGCTGGATGCTCTCACGGGCGGCGGAAAAAGCTCGGCGCCTCAACGGCAACAGCCGTCGACGGTGCAGCCCTCGGTCCCGCAACCTTCGCAGCCAACCCAGACCCAACCACGGCAAAGCACGGACCCGACCCGGAAGTTGATCGAAGGTCTGTTCAAATCGTTGAAGAGAAACTGAGCCTTGTTGGATCGGGGCGGTGGTCCGCGATCATGAAGTCTGTCCAATTCCACGAGCCGCGGTTTGCAGCCGGTTTAGAATATGAACACGCACGGCACGGCTCAGGCCCGCCGTGCGCCGAGCGTCAATCTCGGAAATCAGCTCGGTCATGGAGCGCCCCTCCGCCAGGGCCATGCGGCGCAGTTCATCCCAAAAGGCCCGCTCCATGGACAGGCTGGTCTGGTGTCCGGCGATGCGGAAGGAACGCCGCAACAACTCTTCATCGTTGCCGGGCATGATGAGGCGCGGTTTATTTCGGACCCAGCATCTTGGCTGGCTGCACGAAGCGGTCGAAATCCGCCGCCGCCACCAACTTTAATTCCAGCGCCGATTGCTTCAGGGTCAAGCCCTTCACGTGGGCGTTCTTGGCGATTTTGGCGGCATTGTCATAGCCGATGTGGGGCGCCAGCGCCGTGACCAGCATTAATGACTGGGCCATCAGATCGGCGATGCGGCCTTCATTGGCCTTGATCCCGGTGACGCAGTTATCGGTGAAGCTGTTGCAAGCGTCGCCCAGCAACTGGATCGATTGCAAAAGCGAATAAATCATCACCGGCTTGAAGACATTCAATTCCATATGCCCGCTGGCGCCGGCGATGGTCACGGTGGTGTGGTTGCCGAAGACCTGGGCGCAGACCATGGTCAGGGCTTCGCACTGGGTCGGGTTGACCTTGCCCGGCATGATCGAGGAGCCGGGTTCATTCTCCGGCAGGCTCAATTCCCCCAGGCCGGAACGCGGGCCGGAGCCCAGCAGCCGGATGTCGGAGGCGATCTTCATCAATGACGCGGCCAGGGTATTCATGGCGCCGGAGGCCTCGACCAGCGCGTCATGGGCCGCCAGGGCCTCGAACTTATTCGCCGCCGTCTTGAACGGCAGCCCGGTGATCGAGGCGATTTGCGCCGCCACGCGCTTGTCGAACCCGACCGGAGCGTTCAACCCCGTGCCCACCGCCGTGCCACCCTGGGCCAATTGGTAGAGCCGGGGCAGGGTGTCCTTCACCCGGGCGATGCCGTATTTGACCTGCATGGCGTAACCGGAAAACTCCTGGCCCAGGGTCAGGGGCGTGGCGTCCTGCAAATGGGTGCGGCCGATCTTGATCAGCTTGTTGAATCTCTTGGCCTTGGCGTCCAGGGCGCCGTGCAGATGCGCCAGCGCCGGGATCAGCAGTTGATCGATCTGACGTACCGCCGCCACATGCATGACGGTGGGAAAGGTATCGTTGGAGGACTGGCTCATATTGCAATGATCGTTGGGATGCACGGGCGACTTGGAGCCCATCGTGCCCTTGAGGATCTGAATGGCCCGGTTGGAGATCACCTCGTTGGCGTTCATGTTGCTTTGGGTGCCCGAGCCGGTCTGCCAGACCACCAGGGGGAAATGATCGTCCAGCTTGCCGCCCGCGACCTCCTTCGCGGCGCGGACAATGGCGCGGCCGCGTCTTTTGTCCAGGACGCCCAGTTCCATGTTGGCCTCCGCCGCCGCCTGCTTGACGATGCCAAAGGCATGCACCGCCGGCAGCGGCATGCGTTCCCAGCCGATCTTGAAATTCTGCCTTGAACGTTGCGTCTGCGCCCCCCAATAACGGTCGCTGGGCACCTTGATGGGACCAAAGCTGTCGGTTTCGGTGCGGGTTTTGCTCTTATCTTTGCTCATTGGCCCGAAAGCCTCCATCATTGGCATAAAGTGTCGGCATGAAACGCATTGAGTGACAGGGATAGCATGCATGATGGATTTATTGAACGGCGGCGTGGCGCGGGATACTTGATATCAATTTCCCGAGCCGCATGAGCCCAGCGTCGGCTCCTCCGCACACTCCTTTCACGAACTGGACAATGGGCCCGTGACGCCGCATATTTCCGGCTGACCGGACGGGTGGCGGCAATATTGCAACTCTCTTGGCGGGCGGCGGCCCGATCAGCCTGAGCCACCCTCTACAGCCCTAGACTAGGAACACGCGCATGCAGGACCAATACGAAACCCTTTTGCTGGACCGGCCGCAAGACCATGTCCTCCAAGTCACCATCAACCGGCCCGAGCGGCGCAATGCCATGAACACCCAGGTCGGCCGCGACCTGCTGGATTTGTTTTCTTCCCTGTTGCTGGATCCCGGCGATGCGCGCACGGTGATCTTGACCGGGGCCGGCGACAGGGCGTTTTGCGCCGGCGGCGATCTAAAGGAGCGCGAGGGCATGACGGACCAAACCTGGCGCCTGCAGCACGCCATCTTCGAACAGGCGGTCTATCATTTGATGGACTGCCCGGTGCCGGTGATCGCCGCCGTCAACGGCGCGGCCTTCGGGGGCGGTTGCGAGATGGCCCTGGCCGCCGACTTCATCTATGCCGCCGAGGGCGCCCGCTTCGCCCTGACGGAGGTGACCCTGGGCATCATTCCGGGCTGCGGCGGCACCCAGAACCTGCCGCGCGCCGCGGGCTCCCGCCGGGCCAAGGAAATTCTCTACACCGGCAGCCCGTTTACCGCCCAAGAGGGTCTGGAATGGGGCATCGTCAACAAGGTCCTGCCGTTCGATGAATTGCTGCCCGCGGCGCTGGAAACGGCGGCCCGCATGGCCGGCAATGGCCCCCTGGCCCTGCGCCAGGCCAAGCGTTCGGTCAATCTCGGCATGGGCACGGACCTGACCACGGCGCTCGGCATCGAGGTGGAGGCCTATAACCGCCTGGTGCCCACGGAAGACCGCCGCGAAGGCGTCCTGGCCTTCAACGAAAAACGCCAGGCGAACTATGTTGGACGCTAGACCCTTGGCGCCACGCCTGGGCTATCTGACCGTATTCTGGGGACACGTAACAAGTACATGTCCCCGCAATACTCCGCCTGGGCTCATCGTCGGAGGTGAATAGGGGACATGTACTCGTTGCGTGTCCCCCTATTCATGGAGCCGTCTTGATTGCGGAGAAATGTAAGAGGAGTAATCACATGACAGACACAACTGACCTGATCCAGATGGAACTGGGCGCCGATTACCAAGACGTTCGCGATGGCGTGCAAAAGGTATGCGCCGGCTACCCCTTGGAATATTGGCGGGAAAAGGACGAAATATCCGAATACCCGCAGGAATTCGTCGATGCCATGACGGAAGCGGGCTATCTGGGCGCCCTGATCCCGGAGGAATACGGTGGCGCCGGCCTGCCGATCCGCGCCGGGTCGGTGATTTTGGAGGAAATCCACGCCTCGGGCTGTTCGGCGGCGGCCTGTCATGCCCAGATGTACATCATGGGCACGCTGCTGCGCCACGGCAGCGAGGAACAGAAACGCGCCTATCTGCCGGGCATCGCCAGCGGCGAACTTCGCCTGCAAGCCTTTGGCGTTTCCGAACCCACCTCGGGCACCGACACCACGCAACTGAAAACCCGCGCGGTGCGCCAGGGCGATCATTACGTGATCAACGGCCAGAAAATCTGGACCTCCCGGGCCAAACAGTCGGACCTGATGCTGTTGCTGGCCCGCACCACGCCCTTGGACGAGGTGAAAAAACGTACCGACGGCCTGTCCACGATTTTGGTCGACATGCGCGAATCGGTCGGCAACGGCATGGAAATTCAAGGTATCCCCACCATGATCAACCACAGCACCAACTCGGTATTTTTCGATAATTTAAAGGTGCCCGTCGCCAACCTGATCGGCGAGGAAGGCAAGGGTTTCCGCTACATCCTGGACGGCATGAACGCCGAACGGGTCCTGGTCGCCTCCGAGTCCATCGGCGACGGCCGTTGGTTCACGGAAAAGGCGGTGGCCTATGCCAACGAACGGGAAGTTTTCGGCGCCCCCATCGGGGCCAACCAGGGCATCCAGTTTCCCATCGCCCGCCATTATGCCTCCCTCCGGGCGGCGGAACTGATGGTGCGCCAGGCCGCCGCCCTGTTCGATGCGGGCCGGCCCTGCGGCGCGGAAGCCAACATGGCGAAAATGCTGGCCTCGGAAGCGGCCTGGGAAATGGCCGATGCCTGCATGCAAACCTACGGCGGCTTCGCCTTTGCCAAGGAATACCACATCGAACGCAAGTGGCGCGAGGCCCGGCTGTACAGAACCGCGCCGATTTCCACCAACCTGATCCTGGCTTTCGTGGCGCAGCACGTGTTGGGGATGCCACGGTCTTATTGAGCGGGGCCCGCCCCGAGGCCATGGAAAGCGCCTGGGATCCCTGGGAAGGCAGTGAAAAACGCTCGCCAAGTCCGCTATCGACCGGCTATCCTGCGTGGCGGCCGGCCGGGACATGAAGAATAACGCTTGAGCGGCGTTCTTTATCGACGCGCGGGACGGGCGCGGAAAATTTAATCAGGCCAGGTTTTGCCGCCCTATAGAGGACGCTGGAACGCATGAGCAAAAATCTGAATATCCACGCCCACCAGGCAACCGAGGAAATCTTTGATATTCTTGGGGTCCGCCCCACCGGAACGCAAGGTGACAAGGTCGCTCAAGCCATTGAGCAGGTGATCGTCAAGGCCCTGAATAAAGGCGCCGAGCGTTCCGCGGGCGCCGCCATGGAAATTTGCGCGGCCGACCGGGGCATGGCCGACAGGATCTCCGAAGAAATCCGTACCGCCAACAGGGCCCTCATCATCAGTCTATCCGCCATGCGTTAGGCCATTTTCGGGATTGAATGATTCGGGCCTAGCTCTCTTCGCTCACGCTTGTGCGCAAGAGCGCACCGCTCCGCGTGGGCGGCGCATAAGCGCCGGGCCGCGGTCGCGACCTTGTTCGACCATTTCAATGTCGAAAATGGTCTAGCCGCGCCCGGTGCGTGGTCCGGCAGCGGTTTGGCGTCTCCATGACCATTTTCTTTCAAATATTGTCTGCAAAAATGGTGTTGAACGGGACCTGAACGATAGACAGCCGCAATATGGCGACGAACAATTCGGGATTGCACAATCCGACCGATACCGTGAAAAACTCAAGAAACGGTTTTCAGTGCTGGCGGATACGCCGGATGTTGGCCAGGCATGAACAGCGAGTTGGAGTGGTCACGATCCTCCATTTTACACATCGCCTGGCACGGCCATTACAGCGTCATTGCCGGGCCCGACCCACTGCTGTCCGGTTTAACTTTAGATTTATTCCAGTTTGCATCAAAGGGCCATCTGCATTTGCGGCGTGGCGAGAGCGGGAGGGGGGTATTTTGGTGGCGGCATGAGCATCTGTTTGAATG
>JAYGEB010000298.1:0-7510 GCA_046582595.1 Alphaproteobacteria bacterium
GCGTATCAATATGCCCGGCAAGTCGCCACAGGCTGACCGTCCCCGTTCGAATGATCGCAAGCACCAACCAGACCAGTGTTTCCCGTCTTGTCCGCCAAAGCGCGATGTGATTTTCTAGCCCCGTGGATAAGGCCTTGGTAAGTAATTCATGCATCTTGTGAGACTTTCTTTGATCGGTGAGTCTCAAAGTATGAATCACTTCAGGGCTTTATCCTATTAAGTCGGGTACTGTGCAATATTGCTATCAATGCGTCGCCGGTCCGGATTTCATGACGGTCAAGGTCGAGGACGGCGTGGCGACGGAAATCGAGCCGAACTTCGCCCTGAAGGATGTCCATCCGGGCGCCGCCCGGGTCTGCGTCAAGGCCTATGGCCTGGTGCAAAAGACCTACAATCCCAACCGCCTGCTGACGCCCATGAAGCGGACAAATCCAAAAAAGGGCCGCGACGAGGATCCCGGCTTCGTGCCGATCTCCTGGGACGAAGCTTTCGATCTGGTCGCCGGCAAGCTGCGGGAGATCAAGGCCAAGGGCCTGCATGACGAACATGGCTTTGCCCGCGTCGCCGCCTCGTTCGGCGGCGGCGGCACGCCGACCTACTATATGGGCACCTTCCCGGCCTTTTTGGCCGCCTGGGGCGCGGTGGATTTCTCCTTCGGCTCCGGGCAGGGGGTGAAATGCACCCATTCCGAACATCTGTATGGCGAGCTTTGGCATCGCGGCTTCACGGTCGCCGCCGATACCCCGACCTCGAACTATATCCTCTCCTTTGGTGGCAATCCGGAGGCGTCCCACGGCGTCATGGAGGTTTCGCGCCATGCGGACGCCCGCGAGCGCGGCGCGAAGCGGGTGCAGATCGAGCCGCACCTGTCCATCACCGGGGCCTGTTCGGCGGAATGGATTCCGATCCGGCCCAAGACCGACCCGGCCTTCATGTACGGCCTGATGCACGTCATGCTGCACGAAATGCCCCGCGAGCGCCTGGATATTCAGTTTTTGCGGGATCATACCGGTTCGCCCTATTTGGTGGCGCCGAACGGCTATTTCCTGCGCGATCCAGTCAGCCACAAGCCGCTGTTGTGGGATACCAATCGGGGCGAAGCGGTGCCCTTCGATACGCCTGATATCGTCCCCGCGCTGGAAGGCAGCTTCACGACCTCGGGTATCGACCACGGTAATGAAGCCGATGGCGGCCAGTAGGAACAGGACGCCCGCGCGGGTCTTTTTTTGCTCTTGCACGGCGTCATCATAGAGCAGGATGCTTGCCAACGGGGGAACAGTCGTGACAATGGTCTTTGCGCCGAAATTGCACGAAAGATGAAGATGACCGACCTGACCGTGAATGGCCCCTTATCGCGCTTTCGGGTATTGGATTTGACGCGGGTACGGGCCGGGCCCACGGCGGTGCGGCAACTGGCCGATTGGGGCGCCGATGTGATCAAGCTGGAGGCGCCGCCCGCTCCCAACGAGGGCGAAGGCATGGGCGGGCCGCGCCATGGCCCTGATTTTCAGAACATTCACCGCAACAAGCGCGGCATGACCCTGAACCTGAAGTCCGAAGACGGCATGGCGGTGTTCCGCCGCCTGGTGGCCGAGGTGGATGTCGTGGTCGAGAATTACCGTCCGGATGTCAAACACCGCCTCGGCATCGACTATGAAAGTCTCAAGAGCATCAACCCCGGCCTGGTCTATGCCTCCATCTCCGGCTTCGGCCAGGACGGCCCCTATGTGGACCGGCCCGGTTTCGATCAGATCGCCCAGGGCATGGGCGGCGTGATGTCCATTACCGGCGCGCCGGGGGCGGGGCCCATGCGGGTGGGCATCCCCGTGGCCGACCTCACCGCCGGGATATTCTGCGCCCAGGGCATTTTGATCGCCCTGCTGGAGCGGGAGGTTTCGGGCCAGGGACAGTGGGTACAATCGTCGCTGTTGCAGGCCCAGATCGCCATGCTGGATTTTCAGGCGGCCCGCTGGCTGTTGGCCGGCGAGGTGCCGCGGCAGGCCGGCAACAACCATCCCACCTCGATCCCCACGGGCGTCTTCAAGACTTCCGACGGTTATATCAACATTGCCGCCTCGGGCGCCGCCATGTACGCGCGCCTGGTCGAGGTGCTGGACGATCCCGAACTGGGCACGGACCCGCGCTTCGCCGATGGCGCGGCGCGTTCGGAAAACCGCGATGCCGTCAATGCCCGCATCGAGGCGATTACGGTCACCAAGTCCAGCGAAGATTGGATCGGCATTTTGAACCAGGCCGGCGTCCCCAGCGGCCCCATTTATGACATCGACCAGGTCTTCGCCGATCCTCAGGTCCGCCATTTGGGCATCGCGCAAGCGGTGGAACATGGCGTTTTGGGCCAACAACAGGTGGTGGGCCAGGCGGTGGAATTGAGCCGGACGCCGTCGGCGATCCGCATGGCGACGCCGGAATTGGGCGAGCATACGGATGAAATCCTCACCGCCTTGGGGCTGGCGCCCGAGGAAATCGAGGCCTTGCGCGACAGCGGCGCCATATAGGGGAGTGGTTATGAAAGCACTCGCGGACTTGGCGGCGGACCTGGCGTCGGGGAAAACCACCAGCCTGAAACTGACCGAGGTGGCATTGGACCGCATCGAAGATCCCACGGGGGAGGGTGAACGAACCTTCCTCAAGGTCTATCGCCAAGCGGCTCTGGAAAGCGCCACGGCTTCCGATAAGGCGCGGGCCCATGGCGCGGTGCCTTCACCCCTGGCCGGCATTCCTTTCTCCATCAAAGACCTGTGTGATGTGGCAGGCGAAATCACCCTGGCCGGCTCCATCGTGCGCCGGGACGCCGCGCCGGCGGAACGGGATGCCCCCGTGGTGGCCCGGCTGCGGGCGGCCGGCGCCATCATTATGGGCCGCACCAACATGGTCGAATTCGCCATGGGCGCCTTGGGCACCAATGCCCATTATGGCACGCCCAAGAACCCGTTCGACAGGGCCAGGGGCCGGGTGCCGGGCGGCTCCAGCTCGGGCGCCGCCGTCTCGGTCAGCGATGGCATGGCCGCCGCCGCGCTGGGCACGGATACCGCCGGGTCGGTACGCATCCCGGCCGCCCTGTGCGGCATGGCCGGGTTCAAGCCCACCGCCCGCCGGGTGCCGACCGCCGGCATCTATCCCCTGTCCCGCACCTTGGATTCCGTTGGTCCCCTGGCGCCCACGGTGGCTTGCTGCGCCCTGGTGGATGCGGTCTTCGCCGGCGTGGCGCCGCCCCGTCTGATGCCCATGCCATTGCGGGGTTTACGCTTCGCGGTGCCCAATCATCTGGTGCTCGACGATTTGGATCAATCGGTCGCGGGCGCCTTCGAGCGTTCCTTGTCCAAACTATCGGCGGCGGGGGCCTCGATCAGCCATATCGATTTTCCCGAACTGGCCCGGATGCCCACGGTCAACCGCATCGGCGGGTTTTCCACGGCCGAGGCCTTTACCCTGCATCGCGCGGTTCTGGAGCGGGCCGGCAATCAATACGACCAGAACGTCGCCGCCCGCATCCGCCTGGGCGAGGCTTGGACGGCGGCGGACTACCTTGATCTGACCGATACCCGCGCCGAGATGATCCGTACGGCGAATGAACGCACGGCCCCCTACGATGCCGTCATCATGCCAACCTTGCCGGTCATTGCCTGCCCCATTGACGATGTGGCGGAGGCCGAGGCCTGGACGGCCATGAACAGGCTGTTGCTGCGCAATACCCTGGTCTCGAACTTCCTCGACCGCTGCGCCCTGACCGTGCCCTGCCATGACCGGGGCGAGGCGCCGGTGGGGTTGTCATTGGTGGGCGAGGCCATGGCGGACCGTCGGCTGCTGGAAATCGGTCTGGCGGTGGAGACTTGTATCGCGCCCGGCTTGGCGTGAGTGACGCCCCGTCAGCCTTTATTGCCGCCAATACGGAGATCCAGGCGACCCGGCTGTTGCCGGTGATCCGTTTGCATCTTGCGTCCGAAAACATGGCGATCTGGCGGATGGCCGGTGATTGAATTATGTTGCCACCGTGTTTGTAATCGAGGTCCCCCTAGCATGACGCTGATCACCAGCAAGATCCAAACCCGTTCGCCGGAATTTCGGGCGAACGCCGCCCATATGGAAGAAAAACTCGGCGCCCTCCGGGCCGCCGTGGCGCAAGTGAAGCTGGGCGGCGGCGAACGCTCGCGCAAACGCCATGAGGAGCGGGGTAAATTACTGCCGCGGGAACGTATTCGTTGCCTGCTGGACCCCGGCGCGCCGTTTTTGGAACTGCAGCAATTGGCGGCGTGGGAGCTTTATGACGAAGACATTCCCTCGGCCGGCCTGATCACCGGCATCGGCCGGGTCTCGGGACGGGAATGCCTGATCATCGCCAATGACGCCACGGTCAAGGGCGGGACCTATTATCCCATGACCGTGAAGAAGCATTTGCGCGCCCAGGAAGTAGCGGAGCAGAACCATCTGCCCTGTATCTACCTGGTGGATTCGGGCGGCGCCAACCTGCCGCAATGGCCCGACGTGTTTCCCGACCGGGACCATTTCGGGCGGATTTTTTACAATCAGGCCAACCTCTCGGCCAAGGGCATCCCGCAGATTGCCGTGGTCATGGGATCGTGTACCGCCGGCGGCGCCTATGTGCCCGCCATGTCGGACGAGAGCATCATCGTGCGCGGCCAAGGCACGATCTTTCTGGGCGGCCCGCCCCTGGTCAAGGCCGCGACGGGCGAGGAAGTCTCGGCCGAGGAGCTGGGCGGGGCGGACCTGCACTCCCGCACCTCCGGCGTTACCGACCATTACGCCACGGACGACCGCCACGCCCTCGCCATCGCCCGGCGCATCGTCGCCAACCTGAACCGGGTGAAGCAGTGTGGCTGGGACATCCGCGAACCCCGGCCCCCCGTCCATGATCCGGGCGAGCTTTACGGCGTTCTGCCCCAGGACGTGCGCCAACCCTACGACGTCCGTGAAGTCATCGCCCGCATGGTGGACGGCAGCGAATTTGACGAGTTCAAGCGCCTGTATGGCAGCACCCTGGTTTGCGGTTTCGCCCATATCTGGGGCTATCCCGTGGGCATCGTCGCCAACAACGGCATCTTGTTTTCGGAATCGGCCCTGAAAGGCACCCATTTCATCGAGCTTTGCAGCCAGCGCGATATTCCCCTGATCTTCCTGCAAAACATCTCCGGCTTCATGGTGGGCCGGAAATATGAAACGGGAGGCATCGCCAAGGACGGCGCCAAGCTGGTCACCGCCGTATCGACGACAAAGGTGGCGAAGTTCACCGTCATCATCGGCGGCTCTTACGGCGCCGGTAACTACGGCATGTGCGGCCGGGCCTTCAGCCCGCGCTTCCTGTGGATGTGGCCCTCCGCCTCGTTGGCCCTGATGGGGCCGGATCAGGCGGCGGGCGTCCTGGCCACCGTGCGCCGGGCCGGCCTGGAACGCCAGGGCGAAAGCTGGTCGGAGGCAGCGGAGGCCGAATTCAAGCAACCGATCATCGATCAGTTCACGGCCCAGAGTTCGCCCTATTTCGCCACCGCGCGGGGCTGGGATGATGGCCTGATCGATCCGGCGGAAACCCGTAATGTATTGGGCCTGGCCCTGTCCGCGAGCTTGAACGCCCCGGCCGAGCCGACTAACTTCGGCCTCTTCCGGATGTAGGGGGAGGGGCTTATGTTTCGCAAGATATTGATCGCCAACCGGGGCGAGATCGCCTGCCGGGTGATCCGCGGCATCCATCGCATGGGCGCCGCCGCCGTCGCGGTTTATTCCGAGGCCGACGCCAACGCCCCGCACGTGGTCCTGGCCGATGAAGCGGTCCTGCTGGGACCGCCGCCCGCGCGGGAAAGCTATCTGCTGATCGACAAAATTATCGAGGCGGCCCGGCGCACGGGGGCGGAGGCCATCCATCCCGGCTACGGCTTCCTGGCCGAGAACGCCGCCTTCGCCGAGGCTTGCGCCGCCGCCGGCATCACTTTCATCGGACCGCCGCCGTCGGCGATCCGCGCCATGGGTGAAAAGGCGGCGGCCAAATCCTTGATGCAAAAGGCCAATGTTCCCGTGGTGCCGGGTTATCATGGCGACGGCCAGGACGATGACGTGCTGGCCCGCGCGGCGGAGGAGATCGGCTACCCGGTGTTGATCAAGGCCGTCCTGGGCGGCGGCGGCAAGGGCATGCGCCGGGTCGATGATCCCGGCCGTTTCGCCAATGCCTTGAAGGGCGCCCGCCGCGAGGGCCTGTCATCGTTTGGTGATGACAAGGTGTTGGTGGAGAAATACCTGGAGCGGTCGCGTCATATCGAAATTCAGGTCTTTGCCGATGGGCATGGCAACGTGGTACATCTGTTCGAGCGGGATTGTTCCATCCAGCGGCGCCATCAAAAGGTTCTCGAAGAGGCGCCGGCGCCCGGCATGACGCCGGGGATGCGCAACGCCATGGGCGCGGCGGCGGTGGCGGCGGCCGAGGCCATTGGTTACGTGGGCGCGGGAACGGTCGAATTCATCGCCGATGTCAGTCGCGGCCTGTCGGCAGACGCCTTCTATTTCATGGAAATGAATACCCGGCTGCAGGTCGAGCATCCGGTGACCGAGATGATCACCGGCCAGGATTTGGTGGAATGGCAATTGCGCGTGGCGGCGGGCGAAAAACTGCCCCTGGGCCAGGATGAACTGGCGATCGACGGCCATGCGATCGAGGCGCGGATCTATTCGGAAAATCCGCAAAAGAATTTCCTGCCCGCGACCGGCACCCTGCACCGCCTGCGCCCGCCCGAGGAAAGCGCCCATGTGCGGATCGATACCGGGGTGCGGGAAGGCGACGAAGTTTCCATGTTCTATGATCCCATGATCGCCAAGCTGATCGTCTGGGACCGGGACCGACCCGCCGCCCTGCGCCGCCTGCGCGACGCGCTGGAACGTTACGAGATCGCCGGCGTCATCACCAACGTGGAATTTCTGGCCGCCGTCGCCTCTCATCCCGCCTTTGCCGCCGGCGAGCTTGAAACCGGCTTCATCGACAAGCACAAGGATGATCTGATCCCCGCGCCGGGAGCGATCCCGGACCAGGCCCTGGCCCTGGCCTGCCTGGATTTATTGCTGACCCGCCGGGGCCATGCGGCGCCCGCCGATCCCCACTCGCCCTGGTCGCGGGTGGACGGCTGGCGCCTGAATGACCGGGGCCACGATGAATTTTGTTTTCTTGACGCTGGCGGCGGCGAGATTACCGTCACGGTCCACTACCCCCCCGGCGGCGGCCATCTACTGGAATTGCCCGGCGGAGAGATGCGGGCCAGCGGTGAAATCGACGGCGGCGGCACCCTGTGGGCCGATCTGGACGGCCTGCGCATCAGGGCGGCCGTGGTTCATGACGGCGACGGGATCACCATACTCAGCGGCGGCCGGCCGCATCGTATCGGGCGTCTCGATAGAATGGCCCTGCGCGACGTTGAGCTGGAGGAAGGCGGCAAGGTTACCGCGCCGCTGCCGGGCAAGATCGTGCAGGTTCAGGCCATTGCCGGGGCGGCGG
>JAYGEB010000322.1:0-14967 GCA_046582595.1 Alphaproteobacteria bacterium
CGATTCCGGTCGCCGAATAAGTGACAATGCAATTGCCTTTGATCGCCGCCATGCCGACGTAGTGCATGGCCACGATGCCCAATCCCGTTAGCACGCCGGCGCCGATGATGCGGATATAGTTGCGCACCCCGAAATGGATCAGATAAAAGCTCAACCCCGTAAACAGGATGGCGATGAGGACCGAGCCCAGGGTGTAGAGCGCATCGTAACTTTTTGCCACTGGCAATTGCACCGCCAACATGCCCAAGAAATGCATGGACCAGATGCCGCCGCCCAGGGCCACCGCCGCCTTGACAATCTGAACCTTGCGCCCCGGCGTATCGAGATAGCGCAATCCGCTGGCCAGACGCAGGCCGGTAAACGAGGCCAATATGGCCACGAGAACCGAAGCGCTCACCATCAGGGGATCGTAAGTAACCAGCATGGCCAAATTCGCAGTCTGCTAACCCAAAAATGCGCGATGTCGCGGAATTCCAAGCGTTAATGTGGCATGAACCCACGCAGAAGCCAATAATGCCCTGGACCTCCCGCTTTTTTAGAGCCTTTTCGAAATTGAATGATCCGGGCCTAGCTCTCTTCGCCCACGCTTGTGCGCAAGAGCGCACCGCTCCGCGTGGGCGGCGCATAAGCGCCGGGCCGCGGTCGCGACCTTGATCGACCATTTCAATCTCGAAAATGGTTTAGCCCTTCGCCTCCAGGGCCGCCAAGACCTTCGGCGGCGACATGGGCAGGTCGGTCAGGCGCAGGCCGACGGCATCCTCGATGGCGTTGGCCACCGCCGCCATGGGGGGCACGATGGGCACTTCGCCGACACCGCGCACGCCGTGGGGGTGGGCATCGTTCGCCACCTCGACGACCACCGTGTCGATCATCGGCAGGTCCGAGGCCACGGGCATGCGGTAGTCCAGGAAGCCTGGGTTTTCCAATTGCCCCTCGTCGTCGTAGATGTATTCCTCGTTCAGGGCCCAACCGACGCCCTGGGCCACGCCGCCCTGGATTTGTCCTTCCACATAGCTGGGATGAATGGCCCGCCCGGCATCCTGGATCGCGGTATAGCGGATTATTTCCACGCGCCCGGTGTCGGGATCGACTTCAACGTCGCAAATGTGGGTGGCGAACGCCGGCGCCGCGCCCTGGGCGTTGATGGAAACCTGGCCATTGATGGGCCCGCCCGTCGCCGTCGCCTTGGCCGCCAGTTCGGCCAGGCTCAAGGGCTCGAAGGCGCCCGCGTTGGTGCCGGCGGGCCGCGCCTCGCCATTTTTCCAGATCACCGCCTCGACGTCGATCTCCCAGATTTTCGCGGCCCGGTCACGTAGCATCCCGATGACCTTTTGCGTGACTTCGGTCACCGCCATGCCGGCGGCGAAGGTGACGCGGCTGCCGCCCGTGGTGGCGCTGATGCCGATGGTGGCGGTGTCGCCAATCTGGGCCCGGACGTTTCTATAGTCGATGCCCAGCATTTCCGCCGCGATATTGACCATGGATGCCCGCGAGCCGCCGATATCGGGATGCCCCGTAACCACCGTGACCGTGCCGTCCTCGTTGATATTCAGTTGCGCGCTGGACTCGCCCCCCACATTGAACCAAAAGCCGCAGGCGACGCCCCGGCCCTGGTTGGCGCCCAGGGGCGCGCTGTAATGGGGGTGCGCCTTCGCCGCCTCCAGGGTTTCAATAAAGCCGATTTTGCGGAAGGTCGGGCCGTAGGCCGCCTTGGAGCCTTCACGGGCGGCATTTTGCAAACGGAATTCCACCGGATCGAGGCCCAGTTTACCGGCCAGCTCGTCCAGGGCGCTCTCGACCGCATGCGCCGCGATGGGCGAGCCCGGCGCCCGGTAGGCGTTGGACTTGGGCCGGTTCATCACCACATCGATGCCCACCGACAGCACGTTTTCGATATCGTAGGGGGCGAAGGCGCACATGGCCGCCGGGCGCGCCGGCGCACCGGGGAAGGCGCCGGCCTGAAAGCGGAAGGTGGCCTCGCCGGCGGTGATCTTGCCGTCCCTGGTGGCGCCGATTTTCACACTATTGACCGAGCCGGAGGTCGGCCCCGTGGCCCGGAAGACTTCTTCCCGCGACATCACCATCTTCACCGGCGAACCTGATTTGCGCGCCAGGATCATCGCCAGGGGTTCCAGATAGACGATGGTCTTGCCGCCGAAACCGCCGCCGATTTCCGCCGGAATGGCGCGCACGTCGCCGACCGCCATGCCGGTCATCTTGGCGGTGGCGTTGCGCACCATGAAATGGCCCTGGCTGGAGCTCCAGATCGTCGCCTGGCCGTCCAGGGCGACGCTGATCAGGCAGGCGTGGGGCTCGATATAGCCCTGGTGCACCGGCTCGGTCCGGAAGGTCCGCTCGACAATGACGTCGGCGGCGGCGAAGCCCGCTTCCGGGTCGCCAATCTTGAACTCCAGGCGGTTGGCGATGTTGGATGCCACCTCCGGTTTCGGCGTGACGCCGCCCGTGCGCATATAATCGTGCAGCACCGGGGCGTCCGCCCGCATGGCCGCTTCCACATCGATAACGTGGGGCAGAACTTCATAGTCAACCTCGATCAGCGCCAACGCCGCCTGCGCGATCCGGTTCGAGGTGGCGGCGACGGCGGCCACCGCATGTCCCGCATACAGCACCTTGTCCCGCGCCATGACGTTGCGGGAGACAAAGCGCATATCGGCGGGCCCGACCATCACGGGCGTGTCCAGGGGAAAATCCACCAGATCCGCCCCGCTCATCACCGACCTGACACCGGGCAACGCCGCCGCCTTGTCCAGATTGATGGATTTGATGACGGCGTGCGGATGCGGGCTGCGCAGAACCTTGCCCCACAACATCCCCGGCAGCGTGAAGTCCGCCCCGAACGTCGCCCGCCCGGTAACCTTGTCCGCCCCATCGGGCCGAACCGTCCGCTTGCCGATCCACTTCGTATCCGCAACCTTGGCGTCCATGCTCAATCCGTTCCTTTTACCGCGCCGTTAAGTCCCGCAAGCGCCCCATGTGGGGATCGGGGATTGGCTAACGGGTAGCATGTTTTCCCTGGCAAGACGGGATTTAATGGCTGCCGGGTGCATTCCCACGGCGGCCGGGACAGGCTAGACTTGTCCGAAAATGGGCGCGTGGGAATAGGGGAGGAACGAAATGGCGAACCGGGCCGTGACGCCGGAACATTATCCCTGGTACGACTATACGAACTATTCATTCTCCCTGGGGATTGATGCGGGCGAGGGGGTCTATCTGTCGGGGCATACGGCATCGCAATACGACCCCGAGAGCGGACGCATACAAATCCGCGGCACCATGACGGATCAGGCGCGGACGGCCTATGACAAGATCGCCGCCATATTGGAGGCGGCGGGCCGGTCTTTTGGCGATGTGGTCCGGGTGGTTGAATATGTCCGCCCCGAGGGCATCGAGCGTTATGGCGAGGCCGCCGCCGTGCGGGAGGAGACCTTTGGCGCCCATCACCCGGTGGTCAACACGGTGCCGGTGGGCGCGCTGTTGCGGCCCGACGCCTTGATCGAAATCGAAGTGACTGCCGGCGCGGCGGGCGCCGGCCAGGCGGCGGAAACGGGGCCCACGGGCACGGTCTTTCTGCCCACCGTCCAGGCCGTCGATGGCCAGGGCGATATCATCGGGGCCGGCGATGTGGCGGCGCAAACGGAAGCGATCTTCAAGGCGGCCGGGAAAACGCTGTCGGCGCTTGGCCTGGATTTCGCCCACGTGGTCAAGACCTTGGATTACCTGACGCCGGCGGCGCTGGCCGATTACCGGGACACGGGCGCGGTCCGGCGCGAATTTCTGGGCCCGGTCTATCCCTGCGCGGCGGGGATCATCATGCCCCGGCTGCTGCACCCCGACGCCTTGATCCAGTATGATTTCACCGCCGCGCGGGAGGATCCCGTGGCCGTCAATCCGGGCTGGCGGCGTTATGAGAAACTGACCTACAGCCCCGGCGTGCGGGCCGGCAAGCGGCTTTTCCTGTCCGGTCAGGGCGCGGTCAATCCCGAGACCCTGGCGGTGGAGCATGAGGGCGACGTGGCCGGCCAGGCCGAATATACCTACGGCAATATTTTCAAGGTCATCGCGGCGGCGGGCGGCGGCCCGGAAAACCTGGTCAAGACCATCGAATATGTCACGCCGGATGGCCTGCCCCGGTACCGCGAGGTCGGCGCCTTGCGCGCCAAACAATTGGCCAAACCCTACCCGGCCGCCACCGGCCTGATTTGCGACCGGTTGCTGCGCCCGGAAATGCTGATCGAAGTCGACCCCTTCGCCATACTGGATTGATCATGGCGCAAACCCTGTTGAACGACGAGCTTAAATCCTGGATCGGTCGGGAAGTAACCTATCGGGCCCGTGAAGAAATCGGCCGGGCCTCGATCCGCTATTTCGCCCTGGCGATCGAGGATGAAAATCCGCTCTTTCAGGACGATGCCTATGCCCGCGAGGCCGGCCATGCCTCTCTGATCGCGCCGCCCACCTTCGTGGTCGAGACCTGCCAGAATGCCCATGGCCGGCCCGACGGGAACGGCTATATGGGCCATGCCTGGGACCTGCCCATCGAAGGCTGCCACATGATCCGCGCCGGCAATGACTATGAATTTATCCGCCCCATCCTGCCCAGCGACCGTATCTCGGTCACCTGGGTTCTGGAGGATATGGTGGAGCGGCCGCGCTCTGGCGGCGGCACGCAGCTTTTCGTCACCGCCGCCGCCCGTTATTACGATGAGCAGGATATTTTAGTCGCCGTGAACCGGGAGACAACGGTCTATCAACCCTTGGCGGACCAAACGTGATCGCCGCCAGCAGAGCCGCCGCCGAACTGCGGCCGGGCGACAAACTGCCGGAGGAGGAAAAGTCCTTTTCATCGACCGATCTCGTCATGTACGCCGGCGCCACCTGGGACTGGCACCGCCTGCACCACGACCTTGAGTTCGTCAAAGACATGGGATTGTCCGCGCCGGTGATCGACGGCCAGATTTACGGCGCGCTGTTCGCCAAACAGCTCATGTCCTGGCTGGGCCCGCGCTGGTTCATCCGGCGGCAGACCTTCCGCATGCGCGCCATGGCCTTCGCCGGCGACACCCTGCGGACGGAAGGCGCGGTGAGCGAGGTGCGCGGGGACGGCGTCGTCGTATTTACCCAACGGATTTTGAAGCGCGAGGTCACCGTCGCCGAGGCCACCGCGGAAGTCCGCCCCGCGTAAACGGGCGGAATACCGCCAAAGTGGTCCGCCCCAACTTCGTCATGCCCGC
Source organism: Alphaproteobacteria bacterium (assembly GCA_046582595.1). Taxonomy (GTDB): domain Bacteria; phylum Pseudomonadota; class Alphaproteobacteria. The sequence continues at coordinate 5,253 of JAYGEB010000322.1, forward strand.
GTAGGCGGGTATCCAGATTTATCCATGTGCCGCAACGGTTTTCAATGTCCCCGGATGCCCGCCTTTATCAATCGAGCGGGCCGTCGTTCAGTCGGGATAGTTTCTCTTTCAGCTTTTCGCGCTCGACCTTTCCGGTGGAATTGGCCGGGATCTCATCGACAAAATAATAATGCCGGGGCCGTTTGAACCGGGCCAGATCGGGGCTTTCGCGGCAAAAACGGTCCAGGGCCTCGGCATTCAAGGCGGGGTCCTTGGCGACAACGGCGGCGCAGACCACCTGCCCCCATTTGGTGCTGGGCAGGCCGACCACGGCGACATCGGCAATGCCGGCATGGTTAAACAGAAGGTTCTCGATCTCGGAAGGATGGACGTTTTCGCCGCCCGTCTTGATGGTATGGTCCAGGCGGCCCTTGACGGTGATGAAACCGCCTTCGTCGCTGAAGGCGGCATCGCCGGAATAATACCAGCCATCGCGCAGGGCCGCCGCCGTGCGTTCGGGCAGGCGGAAATATTCCTTCATGATGGAGGGGCCGCGCGCGATCAGTTCGCCGACCTCGCCGGGCGCCGCGATATCCTCCGCCTCCGTGGCGCCGGGGCGCAGGATGCGAACCTCCATGTTGACGGCGGCTTGTCCGACGCTGCCCAACTTGTCCGGATGGCGGCGGTAATCGCAGGCGGTCGCGGTCAGGCCCTCGGTGAAGCCATAGACATTCAGAAAAGATTTCGGGAACAGCGCCATGCAGGTGCGGGTGATGTCATCGGCCAGGGTTTGGCCGCCGTAGAAACCGCATTGCAAACTGGACAGATCGAACTTGGACAGGTCCGCCTGGGCCATCATGACCATCTGTGTCGGCACGCCATGCAGGCAGGTCAGGCGCTCCGTCTCGACCAGGCCCAGGGTTTCATCGATGTCGAAGCCGCGGGTCAGGACATTGGTGCCGCCCAACAGCACGAAGGGGATGAACTGCAAATGCAACTGCGCGATATGAAACAGCGGCTTGTTGTTCAAAATGCTGTCGTCGTGTTGAAAATCGCACTCCAGCGCCATGGTCATGGCGCCGAACAACTCCGCCTGATGGGTGCGGACAACGCCTTTCGGCACGCCCGTGGTGCCGGAGGTATACATGATGAAGGCGGCATCATCGAGGCCGGCGCCCACCGCGGGCTCGCGGTCCGACGCCTTTGCCAGGAAGTCATCGAAGGGCAGCTCGTCTCCCTCGGGAGCATCGCCAATGTAAATCAGCCGTTCGACGGTTTGCAGATCGTCCTTGATCGCCAGCACCGGTTCGCGCAAGGCTTCCTCGAACACGAACAGGCGGGCGGCGCAATTATCGACGATATATTTTATCTCGTTCGCCGCTAGGCGGTAGTTGATGGGAACCGGCACGCCGCCGATCTTCAGCAGACCATAGAACGCCGTGACCTGCTCGGGCAAATTCCAGGTCAGAAAAGCGACCCGGTCGCCGCGCGTAATGCCGTGGGCGGCAAAGGCATTGGCGGCCCGGTTGACCGCCCGGTTCCATTCACGGTAGCTCCAGCGCCGGCCTTCAAAGACCAGGGCGGTCTTGTCCGGCCATTTCAATGCCGATTGTGTCAGGGACAATCCAACGTTCATTCGCCAAGCACCCGCGCCGTGTTTCGATCTATTGAATGAAGGATCATAACGCAATTATTTGGGTTCAAGCGAATGGGCATTGTGAATTGTGCATTGGGCGGCCTGGCGTCATGGCCGGGCCGGATGGCCGCCCGCGACGCGCCGGCCGCGCCGCCGTTCGCGGACGAATACATACAGGCCGGCGCCAATGATCAAGCCGATGCCGGCCAGGATTTCGACAGAGGGTAGATAATCCCAAATCAACCAGCCCCAAAGCACGGCCAAGGGCATGGCGACATATTCAAACGGGGCGACGGCCACCGGCGGGGCCAAGCGGTAGGCCTGGGAAATGGAATAGCCGATAATCCCGGATAACGCCCCCAGGGCGCCGAACAAGTACCAATCGCCAGCATCGGGCCAGCGCCAGGCCCGCAACAGGAATTGCAGGCTGGCATTATCGATGCCGCTGGCAAAGCGGCCGTCGCCCGCGACGAGCCAGAAACCGGCGCTGACCACGATAAACGTGGCATGGATATAGACCGCCATGGCCGAGGCCTTCGAGGCGACACCAAGGCGGCGGGTCAGGATCTGGCACAGGGCATAAGTGAAAGCGGCCAGCACCGGCAGCAGCAAGACCCACCGATCCGCCGTTCCCGGCGTCTCGGATGCCCAAGGCTGTTGCATGACCAACACGCCGAGGAAGCCGACAAAAACCGCCATGAACCGGCGAATACCGACCTTTTCGCCCAGTATCGGAATAGACAGCAGTGTTATGAACAAGGGAGCCACGAAAAATAGCGCCGTGGCGTCCGCCAGCGGCAGAACGGCAATGGCCGCGAAGAATGACAGGTTCGAGATGACCAGCAGCAATCCGCGCGACAGATGCAATAACGGTTTGCCGGTACGGAGAATTCTGAAGCCGCCTTCCATTTGCACGAATGCAAGAGAGAAACAAATGCCGATCGCGGACCGCAGAAAGACCATCTGGTGCAGGGGATAGCCGCCCGACAACAGCTTGATCATCATGTCGTTGACGGTGATGCAGGTCATCCCGAGGATGATGAGTAATATACCCAGCGAGGGATTGTTGGGCTGGGATGGGGACGTTGCAGGCATGTTGGACCGGAAAATTTTTCTAATAGCCCCGTTCCCAATCGATAACATTTTTGAGCGGCCGGCCGGCAAGGTAAGCGGCGAGATTTTCGCAAAACAGCTCGACCGCGCGGTGCAGGTTCTGGTCGCTGGCGCCCGAGATATGCGGCGTGACCAGGACGCGGGGATCGGACCAGAGCGCCTCCATCGGCAAGGTCTCGAATTCGCCGACATAGACGTCGAGGACGACGCCGCGCAGATGGTCCCGTTGCAGGGCCGCGGCCAGCGCCGCCTCCTCGATGATCTCGCCACGGGCGACATTGACCAGCACGCTCCCCGGCTTCATCAGGGCCAGGCGGTCGGCGTTGAACAGCTCGTTGGTTTGCGGCGTCCATTGACAGCAGATCACCACGAAATCGGCTTCGGGCAGCAGGCGGTCCAGGTCGGCGGGGCCGCCGATCTCGGTGAAACCCTCGGGCAGCGGTTCGTCATCGCGGGGCGTCTGGCGGGTGCCGACGACGCGCATGCCGATGGCGGCGCAAAGCCGGCCAACATCCCGCCCGATACCGCCGGCGCCAACGATGCACGCGGTCTTTCCCTGCAACAAAAGCGGGCGGTAGGCGAGATGGTCAAATTGGCCCGCCGTGCGATCCTTCGCGGCCTGGGGCAAGCCCTTGGCAAAATGCAGAATGCCGGCCAGGGCGTATTCCGCCATGGCCAGGGTGTTGCCGGAACCGCGCGACGTGGTGACCACGACATCGCCGCCCCAGAGATCGCCGCGCAGCAGGTTGGAGGCGCCGGCCGGGCGTTGATGGAACCATTTCAGCTTCGCCGCCCTGGCGCGCAGATCCAGCGGAAAGGGCCAGCCGCCCAGGATGACTTCCGCGCCGGCCAGCAAACGGTCGCGTTCTTCCTGGCTGCCCTCTCCCTTGGCGCCAGGAGGAAGATAACGTTCGGCGGTGAAGGCGGGCCAGGTTTCGCGGATTTCGCCGTCGAACCAGCCGCCGGCATCGGTTAAATTGATGGCCGGATCGACGGCCTGGATCATGGCCCGTTCCCCGGCACTGATCCGTTGAATGCTCAGAACTTCAATTTCACGCATATCCCGTCTCTTCCTCCACCACCCGATTGGCGCCGAGACTAAGCCAAAACGCCGGCCGTTCAAACGGGCGCGAGGGCCATGATGGCGATCGCGCATGGCATCCCGCGACGCCTGCCGTTAAACTCGCGCCATGTCCGGAACCCCTCGACCGCGGCCGGCGGCCTGGACGGGTGGATTGGCGTTGCGCGTTTGCCCATGTTTGCGGAGGAGACGACCATGTGCGGTATCGTCGGTCTTTATCTGAAGGACCGGAAACTTCAGGCCAGCCTGGGCGCCCTGTTCGCGCCCATGCTGATCGAAATGACCGACCGTGGGCCGGACTCGGCGGGCTTCGCGATCTATCGCGATCCGGTAGGCGAGGGCCAGACCAAATTCACCCTGGCCAGCGATGATCCCGGCATCGAGTGGAAGGCGCTGGGCGCCGGGTTGGAAAACGCCTTGAAATGCGCTGCGCGGATCGAGGCCCAGAGCGACCATGCGGTCTTGGTCGTGGAGGCGGAGGCGGAGGCGGCGCAGGCTTGGCTGGCCGCCAATTGGCCGGATGTGCGGGTCGTCGGTTCGGGCCGCGGCATCGAGATTTTCAAACAGACCGGCCTGCCCAAGGATGTCGTCGAACGGTTCAATCTGAGCAGCGCGCACGGCAGCCACGCCATCGGCCATACCCGCATGGCGACGGAAAGCGCGGTGACCACGGCGGGCTCGCATCCTTTCGCGACCGGGCTGGATCTATGCCTGGTGCACAATGGCGCGCTGTCGAACCACAACCATCTACGCCGCAAGCTTGAACGGCATGGCATCGTCTTTCAGACCGAAAACGATACCGAGGTGGCGGCGGGTTTCATGACCTGGAAACTGCGCCAAGGCCTGTCCCTGCATGAAGCGCTCGAAGCTGGCCTTGAGGAACTGGACGGCTTCTACACATTCTGTGTCGGCACGGCGGACGGCTTCGCAGTGGTCCGTGATCCCATCGGCTGCAAACACGCGGTCTTGGCCGAGACCGAGGGTTGGGTGGCCATGGCGACCGAATACCGCGCCATCGCCCATCTGCCCGGCGCCGATACGGCCCATATCTGGGAGCCCGAGCCCCACAAGATTTACACCTGGGGCAGCGTTCACTGATCATGGCGGACCTTGATCTGAAACAACTTGGCGTCCGTGGCGTCAACGCCACGCTACATGGGCTGGTGGACGGCGCCAATGAACAGGATTGGCTGATCGCCAATCCCAGGGGCCAGCATGCCATTGCCTGCGGCCTGGATGCGCCCCTGAACGTCGTCATCGATGGCCATGTGGGCTTCTATTGCGGCGGCATGAACCAACAGGCCTCGATCACCATCCAGGGCCACGCGGGCGTCGGCGTGGCGGAAAATATGATGTCCGGCCTGGTGCGGGTCACGGGCAGCGCCTCGGACGCCGCGGGGGCGACGGGCAACGGCGGTTTGCTGGTGATCGAGGGCGATGCCTCCGCGCGTTGCGGCATATCCATGAAAGGCATCGATATCGTGGTCGGCGGATCGGTCGGCCATATGTCGGGTTTCATGGCGCAGTCGGGCCATCTGGTTGTTTGCGGCGATGCCTCCCATGCCCTGGGCGATTCCATCTACGAGGCCATCCTGTTCGTGCGCGGCAAGGTGGGGGACCTTGGCGCCGACTGCATCGAAAAACAGATGCGCCCCGAACATCTGCTTAAACTGGCCGAGTTGCTGGCCGCCGCCGGAATGGCTGGGGAGCCGGCGGATTTCAGGCGCTATGGCTCGGCGCGCGAATTATACCATTTCGATATCGATAACGCGGACGCATATTGAGGCGGAAACAATGGCTGCGGAAACCCCACGTACCCTGCCGCGCAAGTCGGCGACCTTCGACGATTACACCCTGTCCGAGATCCGCCGGGCGGCGGCGACGGGAATTTATGATATCCGCGGCGGCGGCGCCAAGCGGGCGCTGCCGCATTTCGACGATCTGTTGTTTCTCGGCGCTTCCATGTCGCGTTACCCGCTTGAGGGCTATCGGGAAGCCTGCGGCACCAAGGTGGTGCTGGGCGCCCGGTTCGCCAAAAAACCCATCGAATTGGACATTCCCATCACCATCGCCGGCATGAGTTTCGGCTCCCTGTCGGCGCCGGCGAAGGAAGCCCTGGGGCGCGGCGCGACCATCGCCGGCACCTCGACCACCACCGGCGATGGCGGCATGACAGGGGAGGAACGGGGCCAGTCGAAAACCCTGGTCTATCAATATCTGCCTTCGCGGTACGGCATGAACCCGGACGACCTGCGAAAAGCCGACGCCATCGAGGTCGTGGTCGGGCAAGGCGCCAAGCCGGGCGGCGGCGGCATGTTGCTGGGCCAGAAAATTTCCGGCCGGGTGGCGGACATGCGCAACCTGCCCGCGGGCATCGATCAGCGCTCCGCCTGCCGCCATCCCGATTGGACCGGCCCGGACGATCTGGCCATCAAGATCCTGGAGCTGCGCGAGATCACCAATTGGGAAAAGCCGGTCTATGTCAAAATCAGCGGCACGCGGCCATTCTACGATACCGCGCTCTGCGTAAAAGCCGGCGCCGACGTGGTGGTGCTGGACGGCATGCAGGGCGGCACGGCGGCGACCCAGGAGGTCTTTATCGAACATGTGGGCCAACCCACCTTGGCCTGTATTCGCCCGGCGGTGGATGCCTTGCAGGAACTGGATATGCACCGCAAGGTGCAGTTGGTCATTTCGGGCGGCATCCGCAACGGCGCCGATGTGGCGAAGGCGCTGGCCCTTGGCGCCGACGCGGTATCCATCGGCACGGCGGCGCTTGTCGCCCTGGGCGACAATGATCCCGCATTGGAAGCGGAATACAACAAGTTGGGCACCACGGCGGGCGCCTATGATGATTGGCACGAGGGCCGCGACCCGGCCGGCATTTCGACCCAGGACCCCGAGCTTGCCCAGCGTCTCGATCCCGTTGCCGCCGGCCGCCGGCTGGCAAACTATCTCAAGGTCATGACCCTGGAGACCCAGACCATCGCGCGCGCCTGCGGCAAGAGCCACGTGAACAATCTGGAACCCGAGGACCTGGTGGCGCTGACCGTGGAGGCCGCCGCCATGGCGCGGGTGCCCCTGGCGGGAACCGCGTGGATTCCCGGGCATCCGGGCAACGCCGGAACATGAGCGAACCGTAAAGGGAGTGCCAGCGCGTGGATTTTCGATTGACCGAGGACCAAATTCGCCTGCAAGGGCGTTGCCGGGAGTTGGCGGCTGATTTCGCCACCCGGTCGGCGGAACATGACCGCGAGGGGAGCCACCCGAGCGAGAATTATGAGCTGCTGCGCGCGGAAGGATTTTGCGCCTTGAACGTTCCGCAAAAGTGGGGCGGCGCGGGGCTTGGCCTCCTCGGCCATACCCTTGCCTTCGAGGCCCTGGCCCAGGGCTGTCCTTCCACCGCGCTTTCATTCAACATGCATCTGTCGATCGTCGGGCCGTTGATGGCAAGCCCGGATGTCTCCGAGGGGACCAAACGGATGATCGCGAAATTGACGGTGGAGGAGCGCAAGCTGATCGCCGGCAATTTTTCCGAGGCGTCCGGTACCGCGCTGATCGGCGAGCGGCCCCTGGCGACGCGGGCGCGGCGGGTGCGCGGCGGATACAGCATCACGGGCCGCAAGATGTTCGCCTCGATGCTGGAGGCGGCGGACTATTGCGCCGTGGCCACCTATCCCGACGACGCGACCAGCCCCGGGGCGGTTTTGTTCCTGCTGGTGCCGCGGGTCGCGGATGGCCGCAGCGTCATTGCGAACTGGGATACCCTGGGCATGCGGGCGACGCGCAGCGATTCCCTCGTACTGGAGGAGTGCTGGGTGCCGGAAAGCGCGGCGGTGTTTCAAACCGATGATTTTGGGGATTTTCGGGTCGACTATGGCAATTGGTTCTGGGCCTCCTATACGCCGGTTTACCTCGGTGTCGGCATCGCGGCCTATAACGAGGTTCTGAAGGTGCTGAAAGAGCGCCAGCCACAGGGCTACTCACAGCCATTGTCCTATCACCCAGATGTACGCCGCCAGGTCGCGAAGATGAGCGTGGATCTCGAAGCGGCCCGGCTCATGACCTACCATTCAGCCTGGCTCAGCGATACCGACGGGCCGACCCCGAATACGATGGCGGCGCTGTTCCGGGCCAAATATATGGTCGGCGAGGTGGTCAGCAACGTGACCCAGACGGCGCTGAAGCTGGGCGGCGCGCACGCCATATTCAAGGGCTCCCGGCTGGAGCAACTGTTTCGTGACGGCGCGATTGCCCCAATTCAGACACCGCCATCGGATTTCTGCCTGTACAATGTGGGCCTGTTCGAGACGGGCTTGGATGCCAGGGACGTTCTCCCACCGCTCAAGCCTATTTGAAGACAATCATGGGGAGAGATAGCATGACAACCGATCTGGCGAAGTATGCCGAAGACAACGGCATTAAATTTTTCCTGATGAATTTCACCGACCTGTTCGGCGTCCAGCGCTCCAAACTGGTGCCCAGCGCGGCCATTGGCGGCATGCAGAAGTCCGGCGCCGGATTTGCCGGCTTCTCCGCCTGGCTGGACATGACGCCGGCTTATCCCGACATGTTCGCCAAGCCCGACGGGGACGCGGTCATCCAACTGCCGTGGAAGCCGGAGGTGGCCTGGGTGCCGGGCGATCTATACATGGGCGGCGAGCGGGTCGCCCAGGCGCCGCGCAATGTGCTGCAATCGGTGATCGCCCAGGCGGCGGCGATGGGTTTGGTGATGAAAGCCGGTGTCGAGCCGGAATTCCATCTTATCAACGCGGACGGCACGGCGATTTCAGATGAGCGGGATATTCAGGAAAAACCCTGCTACGACCAATCGGCGCTGATGCGCCGCTACGATGTGATCGCCGAAATATGTTCCGCCCTGGGGCAAATGGGCTGGGGGCCGTACCAAAACGATCATGAAGACGCCAACGGGCAGTTCGAGATTAATTGGGATTATTCCGAATGCTTGAAGACGGCGGACCAGTTATGTTTCTTCCGCTTTCTGGTGAAATCGATTGCCGAAAAGCACGGCCTGCGCGCCACGTTCATGCCGAAACCGTTCAGCCACCTGACCGGCAACGGCTGCCACGTCCATGCTTCGTTGTGGAGCCTGGACGAGCGGACCTGTCTGACCCACGATGGCAATGGCGAATTAGGCATTTCCCAATTGGGTTATCATTTCCTGGGCGGCGTGCTGGCCCATGCCCAGGGGTTGGCGGCCATAACCAACCCGACGGTCAATTCCTATAAACGCATCAACGCGCCGGTCACCGCATCGGGCGCGACCTGGGCGCCGAATACGGTCACCTTCGGCGGCAACAACCGCACCCATATGGTGCGGGTGCCCGATGAGGGCCGCTTCGAATTTCGTCTGGCCGATGGCGCCGCAAACCCCTACCTGATGATGGCGGGGTATCTCGCGGCCGGGCTGGACGGTATCGCCAACCAGACCGATCCGGGCAAACGGCTTGATATCGATATGTACGCCGACGGCCACAAGGTGCGCGGCGCCAAGAAATTGCCGTTGTATCTGATCGACGCCATCCGCCTGTTCGCCAAGAACAAGGTCTTGCGGTCCGCCCTGGGCGGCGAATTTTGCGATGCCTATGTTAAGTTGAAAACCAATGACTGGGATCGGTATTCCCAGCATCTGACCCAGTGGGAGCGGGATACCACGCTGGATTGCTGACCGGGGCGTTCAGATGATCTTTTGCTTCCGCAGGGCGGCGATCTCGCCATCGTCATAGCCGAGCCCGGAGAGGATTTCGGTGTTGTGTTCGCCGAGCTTTGGCGCCACGCCGATTTTGGCCGGTGTTTCCGAAAACCGCCAGGGCGAGCCACCCACCTATCCCGGCTGTCCGTGGCGAACAGTTCGGCTAGGGCGCCGAGGATAAGCTCCTTCTTGT
>JAYGEB010000352.1:0-2671 GCA_046582595.1 Alphaproteobacteria bacterium
GTTTGTCTTTGCCGATGCCGACCCGGCCTCGATCACCGGCAAGCAGCGCCAGGCCTTTCGCAATGGCTTTCTGGGGACGGGCAGTTTTGGCTGGTCCACCTTGGTGGCGGTGGCCAATATCGAGGAAAGCCAATATGAATCCGTGATCGACGCCCTGGCGGATCATTTTGTTGCCCATTACGGCGCGCCGGGATTGGATGCGGCCCGTCCCGTCGCCCGCGATGAAGCGGCCTTCGCCGCCAGTCTTTGCGAACACCCGGTCAACACGTTGCTGGCCCTGGACAGGACTCACGGGGACGGAAATGATGGCGATGAGGGGATTGTGGAACATTTCCACGTTATCGAGCCCAGGGCGGATACCGGCGCGGTCAGACCATGGGAGATTGTCGGCGATGATCACGGCGAAGGGTAATCGGCGTTGCAACAACGACGGGAAGGGAGCCGGGCTGTGAGATATGGGGCATTTGCGTGGCTGGCCATGCCGATCTGTTTGGTTTGCCTGGCATGGCCTTTATCCATGGCTTCGGCCGGCGAGACCACCGATGGACCAAGGGCCGCGGCGTTCGAACCGACGGCGGAGAAACGCACGGCGCTGAACCTGGCGTTGACCGCGCTGCATCGCGTGGCGCCGGAGCCGCGGCGGGAGATCCCGCTGCCGGACGGCGCGCCCTTCGGGACGGTCGTTGTCGATGTGGACGGCTGCACCTTGTGTCTTGCCTGCACCAATGCCTGTCCCACCAACGCCCTGCGCGACACGCCGGATTATCCGCGCCTTAATTTCGTCGAGACGGCCTGCATCCAATGTGGATTGTGCGTCTCCACCTGTCCCGAAAAAGCCATCACCTTGCAGCCGCGCCTGGTTTTCACCGGCGCGGCGCGGGATACCCGGGTGATCAAGGAGGAGGAGCCCTTCGATTGCATCCGCTGCGGCACGCCGTTCGCCACCAAGTCGATGATAGAAACCGTGTCGGAAAGAATGTCGACCCACAGCATGTTCCCGAATGAACAGGCTTTGCGGCGCCTCAAAATGTGCGCCGATTGCCGCATCGTGGACATGTCCGAAACCAATCCCGATCCCATGACGGCGGGCGCCAGACCGAAACCGCGCACCACCGACGACTATCTCAGTGGCCTTATCACGGACGACCCGGACGATGATTTGAATTCATGAGTTGTTGAAACAGGGTTGAGGGATGGATGAATTCTGGCGCGCCATGGTGAACGCTGGTTCCTTGATCTGGCGGTTTGACGGGAATTTGTGGGAAATCATCGGGCTGTCGCTGCGGGTCAGCCTGACGGCGACGGGGATCGCGGCCTTCATCGGGCTGCCCTTGGGCGCGCTGATCGCGCTGGGACGTTTTCCCGGACGGCGAGTCCTGATCATACTGTTCAATGCCTTGATGGGGCTGCCGCCCGTGGTGGTCGGCCTGGTCGTCTATTTGCTGTTGTCGCGGTCCGGGCCTTTCGGCGTCTTCAATCTGTTGTTCACGCCCAGCGCCATGGTGATCGCGCAAATCATTCTGGTCTTGCCCATCATCGTATCCTTGAGCCGCGAAATTCTAGAAACGCTGTGGCAGGAATACCACGAGGCGCTCCGCTCCCTCGCCGCTTCTCCTTGGCAGTCTCTTCTCGCCCTGCTCTGGGATGGACGCGCCATGCTGGTGACGGCGCTGCTCGCGGGCTTTGGCCGCGCCGTGGCGGAAGTGGGCGCGGTGATGATCGTCGGCGGCAATATCGATCATGTCACCAGGGTCATGACCACATCGATCACGCTGGAAGCCAGCAAGGGCAATCTAGCCCTGGCGCTGGGCCTTGGCATGGTGCTGCTGCTGTTGTCCTTGAGCATCAATATCGCCGTCTATGGTTTCCGCTACATCGGCGGCGAACGGAGGACCGCATGAATGCGAAGCCGCAAATATTGCCGGTGACCATGGCCGGCGTCTGGCTGAAGCGGGGCGACAAGATGGTGCTGAAGGAGATTGATTGCCGGTTCGAGGCGACGCCCACCCGCACCATTATCATTGGACCCAACGGGGCCGGCAAAAGCCTGTTCCTGCGCGTCTGCCATGGCATCGTCGCGCCGGACCGGGGCAGCGTGCGCTGGGCCGGGGAAGCCGATGCCCGGACGCTGGCCCGGGCCCAGGCGATGGTCTTCCAGCGCCCGGTCCTGCTGCGGCGGTCGGCGCGGGGCAATATCGACCTGGCCTTGAAGATCCACGGGCTGGACGCCGCCCAGCGCCGGCTGCGGGTGGCGGATGCCCTGGACCGCACAGGCCTGACTCGCTTGGCCCACACGCCGGCCCGCTCGCTGTCATTTGGCGAGCAACAGCGCCTGGCCCTGGCCCGGGCCGTGGCGCTGCGGCCGCGGGTGCTGTTTCTGGACGAACCCACCGCCAACCTTGATCCCGCCGCCGCCCATCTGGTGGAGGATATCGTGAGCGAATTGTCGGACGGCGGCGTCAAGATCATCATGACGTCCCATGACCTCAATCAGGCGCGGCGGCTGGCCCAGGAAGTTATTTTTCTCCACCGCGGCCGCATCAAGGAGCGGGCCCCGGCGGAGCGTTTCTTCGCCGGCCCCCAGAACGATCTGGCGCGGGCCTTCTTGAATGGTGAACTTTTATGGTGGCGGCGGCGCTCGGTCTATGATGGCATCGGCGGAAAAACCGCC
>JAYGEB010000008.1:0-10032 GCA_046582595.1 Alphaproteobacteria bacterium
CCCAGTTGACACAACATATCGATTGGTGGCGCCAGGGCGGCGCCACGGCATCGCCCCGACCATCAACGGCATGAGCGGCAATGCGCGCAACGGCTTCGCGGCGATTGGCGGTTGGCGGCGCTATGTTAGGGAGCATGACGATACGCTGTTGGTGCTCACGGCGGACAACATCGAACAGGCCAAGCGGATGGGCAAACTGGGCCTGATCCTGCATTGTCAGGGGACGGCGCTGATCGAGGATGAACTGGATCTGCTGGAAGCCTATCAGGCGGCCGGGCTGCGCATCGTGCAGCTTTGCTATAACACGAAAAATCTGGTTGGCGACGGGGCCGGCGAGCGGACGGATTCAGGCTTGAGCCATTTCGGCCTGCGCCTCGTCGCACGGCTGAACGCGCTTCGGATGATCGTCGATTGCGCCCATACCGGCCATCGCACCTCCATGGACGCGGTCGAGGCCTCAACCGCGCCCGTGATCATCTCCCACGCCAATGCCAGGGCCGTGCAAGACAACGCCCGCAATATCGACGATGAACTGATCAAGGCCATCGCCGCCAGTGGCGGGGCCGTCGGCACGGTGGGTTTTCCCTCCTTTCTGACCTGGGACGGGCAGCCCACCCTCGATCAATTCATCGACGACATTGCCTACAAAGCGGATCTCGTCGGCATCGATCATGTGGGTTTGGGGATTGATTATTACCAGGGCCAGCATCCGGTCGAGGACGATGCGGCGGCAATGACGCGTTACGAACGCATGATCGACGAGGGCCATTGGCGGCCCTCGGAATACCCGCCCCCACCCTACAAATACCCCGCCGGCATTGAAACGCCGCAAAGCCTTCCACGCTTGACCGAACGGCTGCTCGAACGCGGCTTTTCCGAAGCGGACGTCCGCAAGGTGCTTGGTCTGAACTGGCTGCGGGTTTACCGGGCGGTCTGGGGCGCTTGAATTGACCCTATTGGCCGGCGCGCCAGACCGCTTGTGCCGCGGTCTTGCCGTCGGCGATGGCGTGGGCGATCTGGCCGCCGTGGCCGGCGCGGACCGCGCCGGCGGCGTACAGCCCCGGTTGGTCCGTCGCCAGGGTTTCATCGGTAACCAGGCCGCCGCTTCGGTCCCGCCCCGCAGCCACCAATCCGGTGCGCGGCGCCAGGCCGATGAAGGGAAAGATCGCCTTGATTGCAAGGGTTTCCGCCCCGCCGCCATCGTGGTCATGCAGGCGCGCGGCTGCCACGCCGCCATCAACGCCATCAGTGCCGATTATCTCGACAACCTCTGTTTGCCAGCGGAAATGCAGGTTTTTCAAGTCGGCGGCCGCCCGCACGAATACCGGACGGGCGCGAGGTTTTTGCCCGCGCAGGATCATGGTGACGCTGGCGCACAGTTCCGTCAGGTGCAGGGCCTCCTGAAAGGCGGCGTCGCCGCCGCCGACCACGGCGACATCCTGGCCGCGATACAGACCGCCGTCGCAATAGGCGCATTGGGAGACGCCGCGCCCGGCCAACTCGGCTTCCCCCGGCACCTCCAAGGTGCGCAGCTCCGCCCCCGTGGCAAGGATGACATGCGGCGCCGTGGCGTCCGGCAGGCGCCAGTGGGTAGCCTCGCGGGTTAATTCGGTAACGGCGCCGGGCAGGTAATCGGCTCCCGCCGCCATGACCTCGCCCAGCATGGTATTGACCAGTTCGGCGCCCGTCGTGCCCTCGGCGCCGGGATGGCCGTGAACGGCGCCGACATTCGTGATCAAGCCGCCCAGCATGCCGTCATCGAACAGCGCGGTCTTCAGGCCGCAACGGGATGCTTCGGTGGCCGCCGCCATGCCGGCAATGCCGGCGCCGATGACGATGACCCGATGGGTCGTGCGGGGTGTTCTGGGCATTCAAATTCCCGGCATTTCGAATTTCTTGGCGATCCGGCAGGGGGGAAAGCCCCAGGTCGGCATATAGGCGCATTGGGGGATGGGAATATTGCCGCCCGCGACGATGATGGTGATGTCATCGGGGCCTTCCACCGCCGGCACCCGGCCCCGCTCCAGGCCGTCCCTGACCCAAGCCGGCCATTTCGTCTTCCCTGCCAGCCGGGCCGGCAGCCAGGATTTCTTGAACTCCGCCGCCGGCGCCTGGCTGTTTTCGTGCAGATAGGCTTTCACATCGGCCTTGGATTGGCCTTGTTCGGCCAGGGATTTGGCCACGAAGGGTGCCAGGATCACCGCCACCTTGCCGCCATGCAGGCGGGAGAAGGACGAGGTGGCGGAGGCCATGACCGTGGCCAGGTCGTCCAGGCCGCCGGTCACGTTGACCACGCTTTCGGCCCGCTGCACCACCAGGACATTGTCTTCCGCCGCGAAACCCAACTCCTCGCGCAGGCTTTCCCAAGGGTTGAATTCGTCATCCTCGGCCAGGCACAGACCATAGCGTCCCGGCTGCCCCAGCCCGGCGAAGGCCACGGCGGCCGGCCAGCCGCCGCCCAGATTATGCATGATCAGGCGCACGGCGCGGCCAATGGCGGCGTTGGCCCGCCACCCCGGTCCCAGGGCGCCAAAGCGGCTGTTCATTTGCAGCGCCTTGGCCGCCCGGCCGGACAGCATCAACAAGGGCGTCACGTTCTCGTCCGTGGTCTGCACGCCGCGCAGATTGAATTCCGGCTCCAGCAGCGCCTCGGCCGCCGTCAGGACGATGGGCATGTGGGTGGTCTCGCAGCCGGCCATGACGGCGTTGATGGCGACCTTTTCCACGCTGACCACGCCCTTCAACGGGTCGGCCTCGCCCAGCACCGTATTGCGCGGCCGCCCCCCGGCGCGCACCATGGCGTCCACCCGGGCCATGGTGGGCGGCACGATGGGCAGGCCGTCGGTCCAGCCCCGGCGATAGAACATTTCGTTCACCTGGCCGTCCGCATCCGCGCCCCTGACCACCTCGACCCGCTGGCGCGGGAAGGCGGCGACCTGGGTCAAACGGTCCAGCAGGCCCTGTTCATCGGCGCGGGCGCGCAGGGTATCGTCAATCCATTCGCCCGAGGCCCGTTGCGCCGTGGGCAGCAGAACCCAAAGGGATTGTTCGCCGCTCACCCGGCTCCCGCCAGCTTGTTTTGCCAGTCGTTGGGCAAGCGGATGGCGCGCGCCGTGGGAAAGCCCAGAATGCCGTTGTGGGAAAACACCTGGGCGTTGGTCCGCCCCGGATCGCCACTGACGGCGATTTGGATATCCATCGGATCGCAGACGATGGGCACCAGGCGCTCGGGATCCTTGGAAAGACCATACAACTCGTTGGCCTTGCCCAGTTGCGCCAGTTCGAACATGGAGCGGCCACCAGAGTAGAAATTGGTGAACTCGACAATATATTGCTCGAACTTGGCGGCGGGAATGCGGGCATGCTCGAACAGCCATTGGCGCACGTCGTCCTTGGACCAGCCGGCCTTGGCCATGGTCTCGGCCAAAATGGGCGAGAGCACCAACAGAGGATTGTAGCTGCCGTCCGCCATGCCCACGGTGAAGATCAACTGCCAGCCGGTCTGGCTGATCAGGGCGTCGGCCAGATAGGGCAGCATCTCCTCCGGTTTCCGCCCGAACACCGAGGCGATGACATCGCCGCCCGTGAACCGGGATATGGTAACCACGTTGTCACCCCTGGCATGGCCGAAGTCGGCCGCGTGGGGCGGCCAGCCGATGCGCGCCAGCACATCCTCGTTCTCGGCCAGAACCACGCGCCAGGTATTGCCGAAGGTGCCTTTGTCGGTCTGGTGCGGCAGGAAGCCGGCCACGTTGCGCAGATACAGCCGCCACCAGCGGCCAATGGAGGTATTGGCCTGGAAGCCGTCGCGCAGGGCGCCCTGTTCGTAGTTGAAATCAAGCTCCTTGATGATCGGGCCGTTGATGGTGATCAAGGTCTCGGCGCCCGGCGTATTGCCGGAATGTTCGACGCCATAGCCCGGATCGGCCATGGCCTCGGCCAGGGCGACCAGCACCGGCATGTATTGCGGCCGGCAGCCGGCCATGACGCCGTTCACGGCCACGTTCCAGACCGTCGCCTGGCGGTTGTCGGGCGCCATTCTGCCGATTTCATGCTCGGCGGGCAGATCCGTGAAGGCCAGGAAACTTTCGATCTTCGCCCGGCTCGGCGGCACGATGGGCAGCCCGTCGGACCAGCCGTTTTCATAGAAAAAACGGTTGATCTCCTCGAAACTGCCTTCCATGACCACGTCCCGCGGCCCCGGCTCGGGAATAACAACGGCGGCGGCGGGCGCCGACGTCAGGTTCTCGATCACCGCCTTTAGGGTGACGGAGGTCAGATTGTCCCGCAGTTCGTTATCGGTTTGGGTATCCACATGCCCCGGCACCGGGGCCATGGGCAGGTTCGGCAGGCCCAGGCCCACCGCCGTGGTCGCGCCCTGGCCCAGAAAGCCGTCGCAGACCAGGGAGGAGGAGGGGATGCCGGCGGCTTCCACGGCGGCCGAGGCCCGCAACACGGCGGGCGTACAACTACCTCAACAGCCCATGCCGGAAATAACGGCGTCGACCTTGTTTTCGGCCAGCGTGGTGGGCAGATCGGCGATGATCTGGCCTTCCGAGGCGCCATGGGTGGAACCAAAAGTGGTGTAGCCGACGAATTTCATGTCCGGATAGGCGGCGGACAACTCACTTTCCAGAATGGGAAATATTTCGTCGCCCCGGAACAGATAGTCCCATAGGAAAGCCACGGTCTTGCCTTCCAAGGTGTCCAGGCGCGGCGCCAGGGGCGCGATCTCGACGGTTTTTTCGCCTCGGGGCCACAGGGCCGCATAGATGTCCTCGCTCATGTTTGTCTCCAAATGCAGGTTGCCGCGGACACATTACCGCATTGGCGCCGTCAACTCGATACCGGGCTAAATTCGATCTTTCTTTATCCGCCCGGCAGAAGATATCCCAACCCCGAGGCACAGGGCGAAACCCGCTTGCCAGAGCGGGAAAAGCAGAAATCCGATTTTGAAGACCATGACGGCGCCCGTCGCGCCGCCAAGTATGGCGGTGCAAAGAAGCAAGCGCCAAGAATTGAAAAAGGGAAACAGAAACCGGCAGCACAGGCCAAGGCTGGCCGCGCCCAAAATGCCGGAGAGAATGCCAACCAGCAACATTGTGTACCAATGCTCGCCGATCAGCCCATGAGTGACGTCCTTGGCGAAATAATAGGCGGCCAGCCAGCATGCTTCGCTGGCCACGATGAATAGCACCGCCTTTCCGGGCTGGATCAGGCGCATCCACCACAGGCCGCCGCCAATGATGATTCCGAATATGACGCCCACCGTGGCTTCAAACGGAACCGAAGCTGGAAGCGGGCGTGCCGCGCAGATAAGGCCGGATAGAAAACCCAAAAATATCAACGTATAGAGGCACTTTCTTCCTTCGCCGGCCGCTGGCGGCGCCAAAAATGTGGACACGACGGACTCCAGTCCAGATTTGCTTCCTTCAACCGCGAGACCAAGTGTAGCCGTTTTAGCCGACCGCGCCGCCCGTCTTCAAGGCGTCGATCGCGGCGCCGTTCAGTCCCAGCCAGTCGCTGATCACTTGATCGGTATGTTCGCCCAATACGGGCGAGGCCGTTATGCGCGTGGCCTTGCCGTCCACCCGTACCGGCCAGCCGGGCATCTTGAAGGGACGATGCACCGGATGCACCATGGTCTGCATGACGCCGCGCGCCTCGAACGTGGTATCGCTGTTCAACTCCTCGGTATCGAGCACGGCGCCGGCGGGAATGCCCGCCTCGCCCACCACGCGCATGGCCTCGTATTTGGATCGGCCGCGGGTCCAGGCGGCGATTATCTCATCCACCTCCCCTTCATGCGCGACGCGGTCGGCGGGGGTCAGAAAACGTTCATCGCCGATCAGATCCTCCCGCCCGACCAGGGTCAGCAGGCGGTCCCAATGATCCGGATTGGCCCGGCTGGTCATGATATAGACGTAGTCGTTCGGCCCGCCGGGCGCGCAGGGATACAGGCCCATGGGCGCATTGACGATGCCCGGCACCTTGCTGCCGCCGCGTTCCGCCGCCTTGCCGGTCAGGGCATTCGTGGAGAGCCCGATGCGCATGTAGTGCAGCATCGCGTCCTGCATCGCCACCTGCAGGCGGTGGCCTTCCCCGGTCTCCCGCCGTTTGTAGAGCGCGCCCAGGATGGTGATGGCCATCAACATGCCGGTGCCGGTATCGCCGACGGAAATACCCGGCCGGATCGGCGGGCCGTCCTTCTCTCCAGTTACGCTGAAGGTGCCGCCGCAGGCTTGCGCGATCATGTCGAAGGCGAGGTTCTTTTCGAACGGGCTGCCTTCGCCGAAACCCTTGACCTGGGCATAGATGATGGAGGGATTGATCGCCTTCGCCACGTCGTAGGACAGGCCCAGCCGCTCGATCGCGCCGGGGGCGAAATTCTCCATCATCACGTCCGCCTCGGCAATCATGGCCTTAACCAGATCGAGGCCCTCGGGCGACTTCAGGTTGAGGGTGACCGATTTTTTGTTGGCGTTGAAGATTTGGAAATAATAAGGATCATTATCCGGCTTATTGGGCTGCAGGCGGCGGCCGGGATCGCCCCTATTCGGGTTCTCGATTTTCACCACGTCCGCGCCCAGCCAGGCAAGAGCCTCGGTGCAGGAGGGACCGGCCTCGAATTGAGTCAAATCAAGAACCTTGACGCCTTGCAGGAAGGTGAAGTCGGTAATGTTGTCGGACATGGGCGTGTCTCCTCTGGGCCGCGGCGGCGGCATGTTTGATTTGGCGGCAAGATTGGCACAGTCCGCCCACCGACGCCAATTGATAGGCGCGCCCTTTCGAACCTCCGATCCACACCCCCGATATTTTGCCTCAAATCGGAAAACCGGCCTTGCCCAGCGCTTCCAACAGGTGTTGCAAATCCTCATGATTGCGAAACGGCCAGCGGGCGGCATAGTAATCCCGCCAATCTTCACTTCCGCTGAGTCTGGATAAATGAGGCGATGCTTTGGCCGCCTCGGAAAAGCGGGCATGGGTGGAGGCGGCTTTGGCGTCATCGCCGCCCATCGCGTAGCTGGCCGCGAGTATGGCCAGAACGGTTTCAGCCGGATTCCTGATGCTTTCAAGGTGCTCGACGGTCTCGCCATAGCGGCGCGCGACGAAGCAAGCGACACCGAGGTTCCAGCTATATTTTCCGTAGTGGTTCAGGGTCACCGCCTGGTGGCATAGTGCTACCGCCCGTTCGGTGTTGCCCTCGGAAACCGCCTGGCGGGAATAGTAGACAAGAACCCGCGTGTCATTGGGATTGAGCCTGAGCGCGAGTTCGAAGTGACGCTTGGCCTTTTCGAGCTCGCGCTGGTAGAGGTAGGCCTGACCCAGAGCCGTCTGGGTACGGCTGTCCTGGTCGTCGATTTCGTCGGCCCTTTTGGCCGTGCTGAAGGAGTCCGCCAATTCCGCCTCGGGCCGGTCGCTCCAGCCGTTGATCCACATCCGCAGCAAGGCTTCCGAATAAAGCGCCAGCGTGGCCGCATTGTCGGGCTCGATTTCGATCGCCGAATAGAGAAGGTCGCGGGCTTGGCGATTATCCTCTCTGGTCATCTTGAAGAAAAGCTCGCGGGCGCGAAGATAGAAAGCTCGCGGGCGCGAAGATAGAGGTCATAGGCCCTCAACTGGGAATCGGATTGGCGCTTCGTCCTTTCCTGCCGTTCATGCTCCAGCCGCCCCACCAGGGTCCCCGCGACGCGGCGGACGACATCGTCCTGAACCTCGAATATATCCACCAGATCCCGGTCGTAACGTTCCGCCCAGATATGGCTGTCGGTCTTCGCATCGATGAGCTGTGCGGTTATGCGCACCCTGTTGCCGGCTTTTCGGATGCTGCCTTCAACCACATAGTCGGCTTTGAGCTGTTCTCGGACATCCCTGACTGTCGTGGCCTTGCCTTTGAATATGAAGCAGGAATTGCGGGAAATAACCGAAAGTTCCCTGAAATACGAGAGCGCGGCAATGATGTCCTCGGTGATACCGTCGGCAAAGTATTCCTGCTCCGCATCGCCCGACATGTTTTCAAACGGCAGCACGGCGATGGTGGGTTTGTCGGGCGGCGGCGATGGCTGGTCCGCCGGCTCCCGCGCGGTGGCCTTGGATGGTTCCGCCGGCGACCAGCGCCAGACCTGTACGGACCGCGCGATATTTTTGACCTCATGCTCGCCGCCGTCGGTCCAAACGACTTCGCTCCGGTCCCGTACCTGCCGGTGAACATCGTCGGAAAGGGTGACGCCGCCCGGTTCCGCCAGGGCTTCCAGGCGCGCCGCCACATTGACGCCATCGCCGTAGATGTCGTCGCCGTCAATCATCACGTCGCCAATATTGATGCCGATGCGGTAGAGCATTCTCCGCCTTTCCGGCAGGCCCGAATTGCGTTCGGCCATGACGCTCTGCATTTCGACGGCGCAAAGAACCGCCTCGTTGACGCTGGGGAACTCCCAAAGCTCTCCATCGCCGGCGGTGCCGACCACGCGCCCGCCGTGCCGTTCGCCAATCGGCGTCGTGGCGTCCCGGTGCCCTTTCAACGCCCTCAGCGTGCCGTCCTCATCGGCTCCCATCAGCCGCGAGTAACCCGCCACATCAATCGCGACAATGGCGGCGAGCCGCGTTTCAATGCTCCGCTCGGCCAGTTTCTCCTCGGCTCTGTATGCAGCGGGCAATGCTAGCCATTTGGCATGGGATTTGCCACTTGTAACCGTGTGCATTTGGGTCGCGGAAGCTTGCCCCGCGCGCCGCCGTATTTTCCGGGACGCCGAGTTCGCGCAACGTATTCACGGTGTCGCGGACGTTGCCTTGATCGTGATGCCGCGGCGCCTCGCGGGCAACGAAGAGGGAGAATTCGGGTATGTGCGCATGGACCGCATCAAGCACCGGTTTTGCGTTATCTCCCCGGCCAAGGCGGAAAATAGATACCGCGCAGCCCACAAAAGCCCGCGCATGCGCATGCAGGCCGTGCATCGAGGCGCAAGGCCATTTGCGCCGTTTCCCTGGCGGACCGCGATCGTGCCCTCCTCGTCGGCCCTGATCAGCCGCGAATAGCCGGCCACATCGGTCGCCGTAATGGCGGTGAAGTCCATGCGGACCACCAGCCGGGCCGCGTCTCCGCAAGCGCCGCCGCGCCAACGGAAGTGGTCCGGAATATGCCGCGGTTGATCCGGATCGAGCTGCGCGGCCTCAAGACTTCAGTTCAACATCCGTGAAATCGCGGCGGCTAGTTTGGTCTTGTCGTAGGGCTTGTGCAGCACCACGGCGCCATCTTCCATTTGTCCCGTTTCAGCGACAACATCTTCACTGTAGCCGGTGGTATAGAGGACCTTGAGCTCGGGCCGATGCGGGAGGCGTTGGCGCGCCAACTCAAGGCCGCTCATGCCGCCGGGCATCACCACGTCCGTGAACAGCAAATCGATCCGCTGCCCGCCGGCCATGGCGGCCAAGGCCGCCGCCCCGTCTTCGGCCTCTATTACCCGGTAACCCAGTCTGGTCAACTGGCCGGCCAACGACTCCCGGACATCGGCGTCGTCCTCGACTAGGAGAATTGTGCCGCCGCCCGGCGCGGCGGCCGCGGGCGGACTATCCCGGTCGGCCGTCGCCTCCTCTCTGGCTTGGGTCAGCCTGGGCAGGTACAAGCGCACCGTCGTG
Source organism: Alphaproteobacteria bacterium (assembly GCA_046582595.1). Lineage (GTDB taxonomy): Bacteria > Pseudomonadota > Alphaproteobacteria. The sequence goes on from JAYGEB010000008.1 coordinate 9,637, forward strand.
CCGGTCCCCAGCTCGCTCTCGATCTCGGCGAAGCCGCCCGATTGCCGGGCAAAACCATAAACCATGCTCAGCCCAAGTCCGGCGCCCTTGCCGACATCCTTGGTGGTGAAGAATGGCTCGAAGGCACGGCTGATGTCCTCTTCCCTCATGCCGCCGCCGGTGTCGGCTACGCTCAGCATGACGTAATCGCCGGGCATGACCTCCTCGTGCGCCGCCGCCCTTTGCTCGTCGAGCCGGATGTTGTTGGCCGAGAGCGTTATAACACCGCCGCCGGGCATGACGTCGCGGGCATTCAGGGCCAGGTTCAACAGGGCATTCTCCAACTGGCCAGGGTCGGCCTCCGCCGCCCAAATATCACCTGCCGGTTCGACTTTTACCTCGATCGTCTCGCCCAGG
>JAYGEB010000034.1:0-2309 GCA_046582595.1 Alphaproteobacteria bacterium
CGCCCCCGGCCGCCGTCATGATACCGGAGCCGGGACCGCGGGACGTGACCATGGAGGGCAGCTTTGAGGAGATCAACCGCTTCTACTATGAAAACAGCTGGTCCGACGGGCTTCCCATCGTGCCTCCGACTCGCGGCAAGATCGAAAAATTTCTGGCCTTCACCGATCTACCAGCCGAACACGTGATCGGCAGTCTGGCCCCCGACAACCGCCAGGCCACGGTCTGGAACGTCGCCGTCAATGGCGTCATGGCGGGCTGCCGGCCGCAATATATGCCGGTTCTGGTAGCGCTGGCCGAGGCCATGGCCGATCCCGGCTATGGCGTCGAGCATTCCGGCAATACGCCGGGGGCCGAAACCCTGATCACCCTCAATGGCCCGATCATCAAGGACCTGGATTTCAATTACGAGCAGGGCGTGCTGCGCGATGGCTTTCAGGCCAATACCGCCATCGGCCGATGGTGGCGGTTGTATCTGCGCAATGTGGCGGGTTTCCTGCTCCACCAGACGGACAAGGGAACCTTCGGCAATACATGGCGGGTCGTGTTGGCCGAGAACGAGGATGTGCTGGCGCGCATCGGCTGGCCGCCATTATCGGCCGATTTCGGTCATGCACGGGGCGAGAACGTGGTCACTATCTCGCGCTATACCGGGGGCGATGTGATCACGTCCGTGTTTGGACGGAGCCCAGAAGAGATGTTGCCCTATCTGGCCGACGCCCTGATCAGCCAGACCGGCTGGCAGTTGATCTTTAGCGTCGGTATGGCCGATGGCGGCTATAGCCCGCTGTTGGTCCTATCTCCGATTCTGGCTGAAACCATCGCCAAGGCCGGGTGGTCCAAGGATGATGTGCGTCAATGGCTGTTCGAAAACGCCCGCATTCCCGCAGCCAAATTCGAGCAATATATTACCGAGTTCACCAACCTTTATTCCGGTGGCCGGTCACTGTACGAATTGGCCCGGCTAGGCGAGGCAAACGAGCTCTACGGAGAATCCAAGGATCCCAATCGCCTGGTGCCCATCGTCTGTGATCCGACAGACATTCAGATTGCCGTGAGCGGCGATCCGGGGCGAACCAATGCGCAGGTATTCTCCCACAACGGAATTCTGGGCTACCCCACCGCGCGGGCCATCCGCCTGCCCGATGACTGGCGCAACAAATTGGCGGCGGAGGCGTGACGGGAGATGGATCTCTGTGGATCCTGCTGCCCACCGGGCAGCGCGCGTCGGGCGAATGGATCGACGATACCCTGCGCAGCCGGGCCGAGGAGCAGGGACTCCTGGATCGGCTGACCCAGGTGGCCGACTTCCCGCGCCAGCGGGTGGAAATCGTGCGCGGCCCGGATGCCGACGGCCAGGTGAACGAGATGTTCTACCGCCGTGGCTGGACCGACGGCCTACCCGTCATAGCCCCCACCATGGCCCGCGTGGACGCCATGGTGCGGGCTGGCGGACGACCGCGCGATTTGCTGTTGGGCGAAGCCGAACCGTTGCAGGGCATGGTGACGGTGGAGAAAGTCGCCGTCAATGCGGTCATGGCCGGTTGCGAGGACAGCCACATGCCCATCGTCCTGGCCGCCGCCGAGGCATTGTTGGAACCGGAATTCAATCTACGCGGGGTGCAGACCACGGACGAGAATGTCACGCCGCTGTTGATTTTATCCGGCCCGGCGGCCGGCGCGCTGCACATGAATAGCCGCTTCGGCGCCTTGGGTCCGGGCTGGCGGGCCAACGCCGCCATAGGCAGGGCGGTGCGTTTGATCATGCATAATCTGGGCGGCGGCTGGCCGGCGGCGGTGGCCTTCGCCGGGCTGGGCCAGCCCGGCCGCTACAGCCTATGTCTAGCAGAAGATGATGAATTCAATCCTTGGGAGAGCCTACGCGAAGAACTGGGATTTGCCGCGGACGACAGTATCCTCGTTGTGCAGCGGGCCGAAAGCGTGGTCAACGTGACCGGCGGGCTGGACGATTTGGCGTCGGTGATGGCCTCGGCGACGTCCGCCTTTTCCCGCCTGCATGGGGGCAAGGTTGCGGTCATCCTGGCGCCGTATGTGGCCAAATCCTTGGCGGATCAAGGCCAGTCCAAGCAGGACGTGCGGGCTTACCTGCATAAACACAGCCGGATCTCGGCGGCGGAGTTTGAAAAATCCTGGCTATATGCCCGCCTAGCCGGCAAGCAAAACTGGCCAAGCTGGGTCAAGGACGGCATCAGGGAGGGTCAGGTGCCGGCAGTGAGTAATCCCGATGACATCACCATCATTGTCGCCGGCGGCGATATCCCCATCCCGCAATGCGCCTATATGCCGACCT
>JAYGEB010000143.1:0-3976 GCA_046582595.1 Alphaproteobacteria bacterium
GAAAACACGCGGCCTGGGATTGGAAGACACCCACATGACCGATCCCCTCAAACTGGCCACCCTGCTGGCCGTTCTGGCGCTCGCCTTTTGTCTGGCCTACAAGGCCGGTCTGTGGGCCGCGCGCCTGAAGCCGCCCCGGCGCAAAGCCCATGGCCGCTTGCAGCGTTCCATCTTCGCCCTTGGACTGAATGTTTTGAGAAAAGCCATGGTCAAATCGAGTGAACCCGAATTTGGCCATCTCATGGCCGCCCTACTCACCTCCAAAATCCCTCGAAGTCCGCAGATAGGTTGGGTCTTATGAAAAGAGTCGGGTACTGTGGGAATTGCTTTTAATAGTGGGGAGATAGTCATTGCGATCACGTCGGGAAATTATTCGGGGTGGATTGGTGGCCGGCGCCACCCTGGCCGTTCCGGGTTTGCTGCTGGCCGCGGCCTCGCCACGGGCGGTCGAGGGCGCGGCGGATTTTATCCAGGACCTGGCCGGGCGGGCCATCGGCATCCTGCAATCCAGGGACGGCAAAATCGAAGCCCGTGAAGCCCAGTTCCGCGATTTGCTGTCCAACGGTTTCGACATGCCGTTCATCGCCCGGTTTGTTTTGGGCAAGTATTGGCGCAAGGCGACGCCGCAGGAGCGGGCCGATTATCAAGCCCTGTTCACTGAATTCATTTTGCAATCCTACAGCCGGCGCATGGGTGGATATTCCGGGGAGACTTTCACCGTGGCGGGCGCCAGGGCGGCGGGCAAGCGGGATGTCTTGGTTCGGACCAGGATCGCCCGCCCCGGCGGCCCGGCGGTCAAGGCGGATTGGCGGGTACGGCCAAAGGGCGGGCAATACCGGATTATCGATATCATGGTCGAGGGGGTCTCCATGGCGGTGACCCAGCGCTCCGAATTCAGTGCCGTGATGCGCCGGCGGGGCATGCAGGGCCTGCTACAGATCTTGCGCGCGCGGACCGAAAACTTCGGCGTCGCGTCTTAGTTTTATGAGGGGATTTGAAATGAGCATCGGCGCGAAATGTCATTGCCGGCCCGCACCTGTTTCAACGCTTCTGTTTGCCGTCCTGGCCCTGGTAATCGCCTTTGCCGGCTCGCCCACCGCCGCGCCGGCGGCGGAATTCAAGATCGGTTATGCGGCCTACCAACGGGGTGATTTCGCCACCGCCGCCAAGGAATGGCTGGCCCTGGCGAAGGCCGGCCATACCAAGGCGCAATACAACGTCGGCATTCTGTTTGAACAGGGCAAGGGCGTGGCGCGGGACAACGGCGAAGCCGTGCGCTGGTGGCGCAAAGCGGCGCGGAGCGGTTTTCGCATGGCGCAGCATAACCTGGCCAACGCCTATATTTCCGGAGACGGCGTGGCGCAAAATTACCAAGACGCCATTCATTGGCTGGAACGCGCGGCGGCGGCAGGTCTGAACCGCTCACGCTATACCTTGGGCAAGATGTTCCAATACGGCCTGGGCGTCGCGGCGGATAGCACGCGCGCCGCCAAGCTGTTTCAGGCGGCGGCGGAAGCGGGCCTGGACAAGGCGCAATATAACCTGGCCAAGGCCTATCGCGACGGCGACGGCGTCGGGCAGGATCATGCCCTTTCGGCGCAATGGTTCCGGCGGGCCGCTGAACAGGGCTATGCCAAGGCGCAAAGCCACCTGGCAACCCGCTACGTGCGGGGCCAGGGTATCGGCAGGGATCTGGTTGAAGCCTACAAGTGGGCGGCCCTGGCGGCGGCCCAAGGGCACCAACGGGCAGCGGAAAACGTCACCGCCTTGATAAATCGGCTGAGCCCTGAACAGCGGCAAGAGGCCAGAAAACGCATCGCCAAATTCACGGCGGTGCGGGAAACCCCGTAGTGTGGACTGGCGTCGGCGGGTTGGCACTTGGCCCCGGAACCCATTCCGCACTAATCTAACTCCGGCTTGGAGAGGCGGAGGCGAGAAAGAATGCGAAGATTGCTGGCGGCGGCCATTTTGGCGGCCTGCCTGTTCGGAGCGGGCCCGGCCACGGCGCAAATTCCGGGCCCGGATGCGGCTGGTCTGGCGGCCGGCTTCCGGGAATTTTTTGCCGCCATCGTACGAAGCGCGGCCTTGGGCGCCCGCAACGAAGCAGTGCGCCGGCGCCAGGTCGCGGCCGCGCTTTCACCACGGGTCATACGATTTCTTGTTCAACGGCCGGGCCAAATCGGCCCCATGATACGCGGCCTTGCCGCCGCCGCGCCGGATATCGCGCCCTCCGTCGCGCGGGGGGCCATGGCCTCTTTCCCGGGCTTTGCCGATCAAATCGCCCAAGCCGCCGGCCTCACCAGCAGACGGGCGGCAACGGCGGCCAGCGCGCCCGCGGCGACCGCTTATGCCAGGCCGAGAATATCCGCGACGGCCGGGCGGCGGTGGGTCGGCGGGCATGCGTCCCGTGTCGCCGCCTGGGCCATATCGGCGATTGCCCAAAATTCTCTCGCCTTGGAGCAAATCATGTCACGTGCCTTGGCTGCGGCGCCAGGCGGCGAGGTTGCCGTGGCCCGGGCCGTGCAGTCGGCCTACCCTGGTTTCGCGCAACGGATCGCCGCCGCGACCGGCGTGGCGGCGACCACTGTGACCGCGCCGGTCGCGCGCCAGCCTATTTACACACCCCCGCCGGCTGTCGGAACGTCCGGCGTGCCCCTCGTCATCGCCCGGACCGCCGTCATTCGGCCGGCCGCCGTACAACCCATCGCGCGCCGGGCCATGGTGGCGGCCCCCGCGGCCGCCCCTGTGCAACAAAGGCAACCACCCCCCGGACTCGCCCCCCCTGCCCTGCCCCCAGGTCTGCGTCTGGCCGATAGCGGCGAGGATGAGGGCGAAATCGCCGATCCCCTGGAGGCCATGAACCGGATCATCTTCGCCTTTAACAACACCTTCGATCTGACCGTGTTGCGCCCCCTTGCCATTGGCTACAACTGGCTCCTGCCGGCTTCGGTCATCCACTCGGTCCGGCAGTTCTTCCTCAACCTTGATGCGCCGGTCATCCTGGCCAATGATCTGTTGCAGGGCGATTTGCGGGACGCGGGCGTGACACTGGGCCGTTTCGCCGTCAACAGCACGATCGGCGTCCTGGGCCTGTTCGACCCGGCGGCGAGTTTTGGCTGGGCACGTCACCATGCCGATTTCGGGCAGACCCTGCATTCTTATAACGTGGGCCCCGGCCCCTATCTGGTGCTACCCCTGCTTGGCCCGGGCAGCACCCGCGGCGGCCTCGGCAAGGCGGTTGATATCGCCTTCCAGCCCCTGACCTATCTATTGACCACGGTACAAAACCTGGCCCTCGGCTGCGCCCGCGCCGTCGTTAAGCGGGAGGAACTGCTGCATCCCTTGGATGAATTGCGGGAGAATTCGATCGACTATTATACCGGCCTGAAAGCCGCCTTCTGGCAAGCCCGTCAAGTCGAATTGAACAAGGGTATCTTGACCGGCCTGGGCGACGGCGGCGCCGACAAGTTGTTCGACGCGGCGAATTGAGACCGGCTTGCGCCGATAGACAGCCATGAGGAGACGAGCGGTTTGCGCACATTTGGCCCCTTGGTGGAACTCGACAATCCCGCCTTCATTCACAACACCGTCGAAATATTCGGCAAGGCCAGCATTGCCACGGGCGTCTCCATTTGGCCCCGGGTCGTGATGCGGGCCGAGACATTGGAAAATGTCATCGGGCCTTATTCAAACCTGCAGGATTTCGTGCTGGTGCATATTGGCAATAGCCAAGGCACGCGCATTGGCGCCTATTGCTCCATTACCCACCGGGCCACGCTGCACGGCTGTACCATTGGCGACAATTGCCTGATCGGCATCAACGCCACGGTGATGGATAATGTCGTAATGGGTGACAACTGCATCGTCGCCGGTCACAGTATCGTGCCCGAAGGGGCCGTGATCCCGGCCAATTCCATCGTTGCCGGCGTGCCGGGCGTGGTGGTGAAATCGCGCGACAATTTTATCGCCAACCGCA
>JAYGEB010000225.1:0-7719 GCA_046582595.1 Alphaproteobacteria bacterium
AGGAATTACTTACCAAGGCCTTATCCACGGGGCTAGAAAATCACATCGTGCTTTGGCGGACAAGGCGGGAAACACTGGTCTGGTTGGTGATCGCGATCATTCGAACGGGGACGGTCAGCCTGTGGCGTCTTGCCGGGCATATTGACACACGGGCCCAGACCCTGTCCGTGCACCGCCGCTTTGAACGGTTCTTTCAACATATCCGTCTTGACGACGGCTGTATCGCCCGCCTGATTGTTGACGTCATGGGGCTGTCCGGCAAAAGGGTTACGTCCCCGCTATTCTTGAGCCTGGTTCTGCGCTGCTTTCGCCGCCAACGCGGAGAGGGCCAGGTCTTTCTTCTTGAATTCCCAGCGAAACAAAGCGCTACACATCCCGCAAAATCACAGCCTGGGCAACAATCACCCTACCCCGCTCCGGATCGTAGGTGCTGGCGGGATCGCCATGGAGGACGTAGCCATCCAGGTCCGCGTTTCCATCGACGTGGACCCGTATAGTTTTCTATAAGGAGGTCGTCTATTTCCGCTTCTTCCCTTCCGTGGGTCCGCCGGCGTCGCGCCATGCCGGAAGTCCGCCAAACAATTGCGCTACATTGCCGATACCCAAATCCTGAAGCGCCTTGGCGCAAAGTGCCGAGCGCCATTCGGCATTGCAGAACAGGACATAGGTCTTTTCAGGATCGCCATAGACATCTCGATGATAGGGACTCTCCGGGTCGAACCAGAACTCGATCATGCCGCGTGGCGCGTGCCTGGCACCTTCGATGGTGCCGGTTTTTTCGACCTCGCGGATATCCCTCACATCGACGAAGACGAGATCGCCATCCCCGTACCGCAGCAATGTCTCTTTCACCGTCATCGATTTGATTTCGGTCTGCGCCTGTTCGGCGAGTTCTTTAATTCCCATGTACTTTTTCAACCTCAACATTGAATTTGCGCAGTAAGACACTACCCATCCGGCAGGACAACTGCCTGGGCGACAATTATGCGACCCTGTTCCGGATCATATGTGCAGGCGGGATCGCCATGGAGGACGTAGCCTTCCGCCAGGGCCTGGGAGACGCGCTCGCAGAAGGCGTGGTCGTCGGGGCCGGTGAGCAGGCGGTAGGCGAGCTTTTCGTTGCCGGACATGGGGTTTCTATTCCCGCACGCCGGCGCCGGCGGCGAAGCGGTTGACGCGGTAGTCGCGCACGCTGATCGGCGGGTATTTCGGGGCCACGCCGGCCAGATCGACACAGGCAACCTCCGCATCGTAGTTCGGCACCACGAAATATCCGATGGACAGCCGCCGGCTGCGGCCGCGGGCCGCGGCCGCGGGCACGGCGACGCGGTGCGGCGTCGAGCGCCAGCGGTCATTGGTCCAGCGCATCATCAAATCACCGATGTTGACGATGAAGGTATCGGGGATCGCCGGCGCCGCGATCCAGTCGCCATCGCGAGTGCGAACCTCCAACCCGCCCGGAACATCCTCGTTGCGCAGGATGGTCGTCAGGCCAAGGTCGGTATGCTCGCCGCAACGCAATTGACCCGGTGCCAACTCACCCTCCGGCGCGGGGTAATGCAGTAGGCGAAGTTGGCAGGAATGGCGCGCCAGACGCTCGACGAAAAAGCCCTCCGGCATATCGAGGGCCACCCCATAAACATCCGCCAGCAACCGGGCCAGGGCCAGCATGCCGTCGTAATAGGCCAGCATGGCGGGCTTCAGGTCTGCTGGGCCCTCGGGCCACAGGTTGGGGGCGAAATCGGGATAGGCCAGGGGAGAGGTATAATAAGGTTCGTCGGGCACCTGGTCGGGGCCGATGGCAAAGACTTCCTTGTAGTCCGGCGGGGTCACGGCGCCATGCATTTTCGCCAGGGTTTCCTCGCCATAAGGGATATAACCCCGGTTCTGATCGTCGCGCGGACGGCGCACCCTCAGTTTTTCGGCCAGGGAGAGGTCGAAGTAGCGCAGCCCGGCGTCATGCAGCGCCGCGCCAGGGGCCGCCGGCATGCCGTGGCCCGAGACCACCAGGAAGCCATGGGTTTCGCAGGCCCGCGCCACCTCCGCCGCGACCGGTTTGCGGTCCGCCGGGCCTCCGTTACGAAACGGCGCCAAATCAATGATCGGGATTTCACGGCTCATCGTCGCCTCCTCATCCCCGAACCCTAATCCGCGAAGGGGTCCTTGACCAGGACGTTATATTTGATCGCCGTGGCGGGATACAATGGAACTTTACTTTGACATCTGTACGAAAGATCGTACAATCTAAACATGGACATAATGTCGATCCGACATGGGGGATTGCGGCGGTTTTTTTGCAAAAGGTCAATCCAGAGGATTGCCTCAGGAACGGGTTGAAAAAATCTGCCGGATTCTTTCGGCGATGAACGAGGCTCAATCCTTGGCTGACTTGGATACTTTGCCGGGTTGGCGATTGCACCGGCTTCGCGGCGACCGTCTTGGAACTTGATCCATCAGCGTTACCGGAAACCTACGGATAACATTTCGGATCGAGGACGATTGTATTCACGAACTTGATTTGGAGGACTACCACTGATGCCCGATGAACCAATCAAGATGGGAATGACGCCTGCTCCGGTGGGCGAATTTATCCTCGAAGAGATATTCAAACCATTGGATTTAAGCATTTCCAAGGCCGCGAGGATCACGAAAATGCGGCGGCCGACGCTTTCGGATCTCGTCAACGGCAAAGCCCGCCTGAGCCCCGGCATGGCTCTCCGGCTCGAAAAAGCCTTCGGCGTTTCCATGGAATTGCTGCTGCGGATGCAAACAGCGCACGAGGTCGCAAAGGCCCGTGAACAAGGCGTTGGCCTTGATGTGAAGCGCTACGAGCCCGCGTCCCCCTAGAGCATGTTCTTTTTAAACATGCCCGGATTCTTGAGAAAAGAGCAATTGAACCAATCACTTGAGTCGCGAAAGCGACTCCGATTAATCGAAAATTGCTCTAATCCGCGAAGGGATCCTTGACCAGGACGATGTCTTCGCGCTCCGGGCTGGTGGAGAGCATGGCGACGGGGGCGCCGATCAATTCCTCGATGCGGACGATGTATTTGATCGCCGTGGCCGGCAGATCGGCCCAACCGCGGGCACCCTGGGTGCTTTCCGTCCAGCCCTCGAAAACTTCGTAGACCGGCTCGATGCGGGCCTGGCGGTTCATTTCCGCCGGCAGATAGTCAACCTCCATGCCGTCGATGCGGTAACGGGTGCAGACCTTGATCTCGGGCATGCCGTCGAGCACGTCCAGCTTGGTCAGCGCGATGCCGGTAATGCCGCCGACCTTGATGGCCTGGCGCACCATGACCGCGTCGAACCAGCCGCAGCGCCGCGAACGGCCCGTCACGGTGCCGAATTCCTTGCCCCTCTCGCCCAGGCCCCGGCCCACGTCATCCAGCAACTCGGTGGGAAACGGCCCCTCGCCGACCCGCGTGGTGTAGGCCTTGGTGATGCCCAGCACATAGTCGATGGCGTCCACGCCAATACCGGCGCCGGCGCCGACCTGGCCGGCCAGGGTGTTGGAGGAGGTCACGTAGGGGTAGGTGCCATGGTCGATATCCAGCATGGCGGCCTGGGCGCCCTCGAACAGGATTCTGTGCCCGGCGCGGCGCGCCTCGTCCAGGTCCCGCCAGACGTTGGAGGCGAAGGGCAGCACCTTGGGCGCCACCTCGCGTAGTATTTCCACCAGTTCGCCCGCGTCGAACTCCGCCTTGCCCATGCCCCGGCGCAGGGCGTTGTGATGCAGGAGGAGGTGATCGACCTTTTCGGGCAGGCTGTCGAGGTCGGACAGATCGCACACCCGGATGGCCCGGCGGCCGACCTTGTCCTCATAGGCCGGGCCGATGCCCCGCCGCGTGGTGCCGATGCGGCGGCCGGTGTTGGCGTCCTCGCGGAGCGCATCCAGTTCGCCGTGCAGGGGCAGGATCAGGGCGGCGTTGAAGGCCAGGCGCAGGGACGAGGGCGTGATCTCCACGCCCTGCCCCATCAATCGTTCCATCTCGGCCAACAGGGCCCAGGGGTCCACGACCACGCCATTGCCGATGATCGACAGCTTGCCCTTGCGCACGATGCCCGAGGGCAGCAAGCTCAACTTATAGACCTCGCCGTCGATAACCAGGGTATGGCCGGCGTTATGGCCGCCCTGAAAGCGCACCACGACCGAGGCCCGTTCCGACAGCCAGTCGACGATCTTGCCCTTGCCCTCGTCGCCCCACTGGGCGCCCACTACCGCTACATTCGCCATGATTGTTTCCGTTTAAAGCTTCGCGGTTTTCCCGCCGCGCAGAATATGACCGCAGGCCAAGGTCCGGGCCTCCGCTTCCGGATCGCCGTCTTGGTCCAGCCCTTGCACCGTGATCCAGCCCTCGGCCCGAAGCTCGCGGGCCCGCGCCGCCTTCGTCCCGAAGGGCAGATACAGGCGCTGGGGCGCCTCTTCCCCGGGAATGGCCCGCATCAGGCTGTCCAGATACAGGGTAAAACCAATGGCGCTCTCGCCGCCCGCCAGGGCGTATCGCCCGCCCCGGCCCAATTCGCCCCGGATACCGTCCGCGTACAGGCTAAAACTAACGCCGGTCTGGTATTCGAAGCCGCGGCTTTCGCCGGGATCGATGGTCAGGGTCAGGCCGCCGTCCTGCTCGTCGAGAAATGCCACCAGGGCGGCAAGATTGTCGCACAAGGCCCGCGCGGGAGCCGGCAGATCAAGGCCCGCGAGCCGCTTCAACGCCTCCGCGGCGGGGCCGGCGGCGCGCATCAATTCGGCCAGCGGCCGGCGTACGTCCGCCGCCAAGGCCTCGACCGCGGCGCCGTCGCGAGCATCCAGGGCCTGGCGGGCCGCTTCCGCCGCGCCGCCGTCCAGGCCCAGGCTTTCGGTCAAATGGGGCACAAGGGTGGGCACGGTCAGATCGATGGACAATCCCTCCACGCCAATGTCCGCGAGGGCTTCCGCCGCCAACAGCACCAATTCGCCATCGCCCGCGACGCCATCGGCGCCGATCAGTTCCACGCCGGCCTGGGCATATTGCCTCTCGGGGCGCAACTGGCTGCCCCGAACGCGCAGAACCTGGCCCGCATAACACAGCCGCAGGGGCCGGGGCGCCGCCCGCAGCCGGGTCGCGGCGATGCGGGCGACCTGGGTGGTCATATCCGCGCGTAAGCCCATCATGCGTTGGGAGATGGGATCCATCAGACGGAACATATGCCGCGCCACGCCGGCGCCCGGCCCTGAAAGCAGGCTCTCCTCGAACTCGATCAAGGGCGGCTTGACCCGCTCATAACCATGGCTTTCGAACCGGGCCACCAATTGTTCGATGCAGCGCGCCTCGCGCCCGGCCAGGGGCGGCAGGTCGTCGTGCAAACCTTCGGGCAGCAGAGCCAGTTCAGCGTAGTCGGTCATGATCGCAGGTATGCCGCGGGGTTAGAATTTAAGAACTTGTGCTTGCGCTACATGGGGCAAGGCGCGGACCGCCGTCAAGACCGCTTCGTCAATCGGCTGATCGACGCCGATCAGGGCGATCGCATCGCCGCCCGGCTCCGCCCGGCCCAGATGGAAGGTGGCGACGTTGACGCCGCCATTTCCCAGCACCGTGCCCAGGGCGCCGATCAGGCCGGGTTGGTCTTCATTGGTGATGTAGAGCATGTGCGCCACCAATTCGGCCTCCAGCTTGATACCCTTGACCTGGACGATGCGGGGGCGGTTATCGGCGAACAGGGTGCCGGCCACGTCGCGGGTCTGTTTTTCCGTGGTGACCGAGACGCGGATCATGGTTTGATAGTCGCCGGGCTTTTCCTCGCGGGTTTCCTTTATTTCGATACCGCGTTCCTTGGCCACCACGGGGGCGTTGATCATATTAACGTTGTCCAGCAAGGGTCGCAGCAAACCTTCCAGGACGATGGCCGTCAGCGGCCGGGTGTTCAGGCCGGCCACATGGCCCTGATACTCGATATGCACCGATTTCAAGGCGGTTTGCGTCAACTGCCCGGCAAAACTGCCCAATTCCCGCGCCAAGGTGAAATAGGGCCGCAAACGCGGCGCTTCCTCGGCAGAGACCGAGGCCATGTTGAGGGCATTGGCAATGGCGCCGGTCAACAGATAGTCCGACATCTGTTCGGCGACCTGGACGGCCACGTTGACCTGCGCCTCGGTGGTGGCGGCGCCCAGATGCGGTGTCGCCACCACCGCCTCGGATCCGAACAGAACATTTTCCCTTGCCGGTTCGGAGGAGAACACATCCAGCGCCACGCCCGCCACATGGCCGGCATCGATGGCGGCGCGCAAATCCTCTTCCACCATCAGCCCGCCCCTGGCGCAGTTGATGATGCGCACGCCCGGTTTCATCCTGGCGATGGTCCGTTGGTTGATGATGCCGCGCGTGGCATCGGTCAAGGGCGTGTGCAGGGTAATAAAATCGGCCCGCGCCAGCAAACCGTCCAAGTCCACGCGTTCCACCCCCAGATCCCGGGCGCGCTCTTCGGAGAGATAGGGATCATAAACCACGACGCGCATTTTGAGGCCGATGGCGCGGTCGCAGACGATGGCGCCGATGTTGCCGCAGCCGATCACGCCCAGAACCTTGCCGTACAATTCCACGCCCATGAAGCGGTTCTTTTCCCACTTGCCTGTCTGGGTGGAACGGTCGGCGGCGGGGATCTGGCGGGCCAGGGCCATCATCATGGCAATGGTATGTTCGGCCGTGGTGATGGAATTGCCGAAGGGCGTGTTCATGACACAGACGCCCTGGGCGGTCGCGGCTTCCTGGTCGATGTTGTCGACGCCGATGCCGGCCCGGCCGATGACCTTCAAGCGGCCCTTGGCGGCAGCCAGGACCGCGGCGGTCACGGTGGTGGCGGAGCGGATCGCCAGACCGTCGAATTGGCCGATGATCTCGACCAGGTCCGCGGGGCTCAGACCGGGCTTTTCATCCGTCTCGACGCCGCGGTCGCGGAATACTTCCGCCGCGCGGGGGCTCATTTTGTCTGAAATCAGTACCTTGACCATGTCGCTTCAGTATCCCGTCATGCGGCCGGCGCCCATGCCGCCTTCACTTCGCCATAGGCCCAATCAAGCCAAGGGGTCAGCGCCTCCAAATCGGTGTGTTCCACCGTCGCCCCGCACCAGATGCGTAGGCCGGGCGGTGCGTCCCGGTGGCCGCCAATGTCAAATGCGGCGCCCTGGGCGGCCAGCAATGCCTCCAACCGCTGGGCCACGGCGCGGCCGTCGCCGGTGGACAGGGCGGTGAACCAGTCATCCACCATGGACAGGCAAACGGAGGTTGTCGAGCGGTTGGCCGCGTCTTGCGCCACATAATCAACCCAAGCCGTCCGCCCGACCCAGTCCTCGATGACGGCGGCGTTGGCCTCGACCCGTTCGATCAGGCCCTTCAGACCGCCCGCCGAGCGCGCCCAGGCCAGGGTATCGAGATAATCCTCGACGCAGAGCATGGACGGGGTGTTGATGGTCTCGCCCCTGAACGGCCCCTCGGACAGCTTGCCACCCTTGGTCAGGCGGAAAATTTTCGGCAAGGGCCAGGGCGGAACGTGGGTTTCAAGGCGCTCCACGGCGCGGGGACCGAGGATCAGCATGCCATGGGCGGCCTCGCCGCCGAGCACCTTTTGCCAGGAGAAAGTCACCACATCCAGCTTCTCCCAGGGCAATTGCATGGCGAAGGCGGCGGAGGTGGCGTCGCAAATGGTCAGGCCGGCCCGGTCATCGGCGATCCACGCCCCATC
>JAYGEB010000310.1:0-11720 GCA_046582595.1 Alphaproteobacteria bacterium
ACGAATTGGCCCTGGCCGGTCCTCTCCCGGTGCAAAAGGGCGGTGGTCACGGCCTGGCTGATGGTCAGGCCGGTTAGTTTGTCGACCAGCACCGTGGGGACGAATTTTGGCTCTCCCTGTACAGCCCCGAACAGGCCCGCAAGACCGGAGCAGGCCTGGATCAGGTCATCATAGGCCGGCTTGTCCTTGTAGCGGCCTTGCTGGGAATAGCCATAGCAGCCGCAATAGATGATATCGGCTTTGATGGCCCGCACATCTTCGTAGGCGAAGCCCAGGCGGGCGATAGCCTGGGGCCGCATGTTATGGACCAGCACATCCGCCGTTTTGAGCAACGCCCGCAAGGCCTCCTTGCCGCCGTCCTGTTTCAGATCGAGGGCGATGGAGCGTTTGTTGCGGTTGGCGTTCAAAAACGGCCCGCTCATGTCGGCGCTGCGTCCCCGGCCCATGAAGCGGGTGCTGTCGCCCTTGGGCGGGGCCTCCGCCTTGATCACGTCGGCGCCCGCATCGCCCAGCAATTGGGTGCCATAGGGCCCCGACAGGATCGAGGTAATATCCACGACCCGATAGCCGTCCAGCGCGCCTGCCATCCATGCAAGCCCTAGTAGGAGCGCGGCAATTTGAGGACGTGCTGGCCGATGAAATTCAGGATCATCTCGCGGCTGACCGGGGCGATACGGGCGATAAGGCTCTCCCGGAAGTAGCGCTCGACATGGAATTCCTTGGCGTAGCCCATGCCGCCATGGGTCATCACCGCCTGCTCGCAGGTCTTGAAGCAGGCTTCCGCCGCCAGGTATTTCGCCGCGTTGGCTTCCGCCCCGCAAGGCTGGCCGGCGTCGTACAGGGCGGCGGCTTTCCAGACCATGGCGTCGGCGGCTTCCAATTGCGCCCAGCATTCGGCCAGGGGATGCTGGATGGCCTGGTTCATGCCGATGGGCCGGTCGAACACGATCCGCTCGTTGGCATAGGCCACGGCCTTGCGCAGGGCGGCGCGGCCCAGGCCCACGGCCTCCGCCGCGACCAGGATGCGTTCCGGATTGATGCCGTCCAGCAGATAGTAAAAGCCCTTGCCCTCCTCGCCGATCCGGTCGGCCTCGGGCACGGGGAGGTTGTCATAGAAGGTGGCGTTGGAATCTACCGCCTTGCGGCCCATTTTCTCGATGATCCGGGCTTCGCAATAGTCCCGGTCGAAATCGGTGTAGAACATGGTGATGCCGTCGGTCGGCTTGGCGCCGTCCTCGCGCGCCGCGGTGCGGGCCAGCAGCAGGATCTTGTTGGCGGTCTGGGCCGTCGAGGTCCACATCTTGCGTCCGTTGATAATGTACTTTTCGCCGTCCCACACCGCCTTGGTCTCGATCCGGCTGGTATCCAGCCCGGCGTTCGGCTCCGTGACGCCAAAGCAGGTGCGGTCCGTGCCGGCGATCAGGGGCGGCAGCAGCCGGCGCTTCTGCTCTTCCGTGCCATGCACGACCACCGGGTTGGGGCCGAAGATATTGATATGCACGGCGGAGGCGCCCGAGAAGCCGGCGCCCGATTGGGCGATGGCCTGCATCATCAGGGAGGCTTCGATCACGCCCAGGCCGGAGCCGCCGTACTCCTCCGGCATGGCGATGCCGAGCCAGCCGCCGTCAGCCAGATCCTTGACGAAATCCTCGGGAAAGACACCGTCGGTGTCGCGGGCCAGCCAATAGGCGTCGTCATATTTCTCGCACAGCTTGGCGATGGTGTCGCGCACCGCGATTTGGTCCTCGGAAAACGAAAAATCCATCGCACGCCCGGCGGCCGCCGGCTCCTATTTTATCCACATTCGTCACCCTTATAGCGGATCGGACGGCGCGCTTCATAGGTCCGCATTGACCTGGGCCCCCGGCGCCCGGACAATGGCGGAAACCGCGCATTCATTCGAGGAGACCATGGCATGAAAGACGGCGCCGTAAAGATCGGCCCGAACCGCTACCGGGAGACGTTCGGACGCTATTACGAGGATTTCCAGATCGGCGATGTTTACGAGCATCGGCCGGGCCGGACCATATCGGAGGCGGACAACACCTGGTTCACCCTGTTGACCATGAACCAGCACCCCCTGCATTTCGACGCCGAATACGCCAAGCACAGCGAATTCGGCAGGCCCATCGTCAATTCCGCCCTGACCCTGGCCATCGTGGCGGGGATGAGCGTCTCCGATGTCAGCCAGAAGGCCATCGCCAACCTGGGCTGGACCGATATCACCATGCCGGCGCCGGTCTTCAACGGCGATACCCTGTATGCGGAATCCGAGGTCAAGGCCAAACGGGAGTCTAAATCCCGCCCGACCCAGGGCATGGTCACCGTGGAAACAAGGGCCCATAAGGCGGACGGCACCCTGGTCATGAGTTATCAACGGGTGGTGCTGGTGCCCAAGCGCGGGCATGGCGTGGAAGACAGAATGGCGGCGGCGAAACCGCGGGGAGGAGCAAATCCATGAGCGAGACACTGACCAACCGGGCGGGCGAGAGCATCACCCGGGAAGACGAACAACAATTGCTGGATACGGTGCAAAAGTGGCTGGACCGGGACGTGCGCGGCAAGGTTCTGGAAATGGACCATGGCGACATCTACCCCCACGAAATGGTCGGGCAGATGAAGGAGCTGGGCCTGTTCGGCGCCACCATCGGCCAGGAATATGGCGGCCTGGGCCTGCCGGCGGGTACCTATGCCAAGATCGTCACGGCGGTGGCGGAGGTTTGGATGTCGCTCAGCGGTATTTTCAATTCCCACCTGATCATGGCGGCGGCGGTCGAACGTTTCGGCACGGAAGAGCAGAAACGGAGCTATCTGCCCCGCTTCGCCAGCGGCGAGATCAGGGGCGGCCTGGCCCTGACCGAGCCCAATTGCGGCACCGATTTGCAGGCCATCCGCATGCGCGCGGTGCGCGACGGCGATGACTATGTGATCAACGGCACCAAGACCTGGATCTCCAACGGCATCGAGGGTAGCTGCTTCGCGCTGCTCACCAAGACCGATCCCGACGTTCAGCCCCGGCACAAGGGCACCTCCATGTTCATCGCCGAAAAAGGCCCCGGCTTCACGGTCGGCCGCAAGTTGGAAAAGCTGGGTTACAAGGGCATCGATTCCGCCGAGCTGGTTTTCGAGGACTACCGCATCCCCGCCGACCGCCTGATCGGCGGCGCGGAAGGCTCGGGCTTCCGCCACGCCGTGGGCGGGCTGGAACTGGGCCGCATCAACGTGGCCGCCCGTGGCGTCGGCATCGCCAACGCGGCGCTGAAGGACGCCATCGCCTATTCCCAGGTGCGCGAGACCATGGGCAAGCCGATCTGTCAGCACCAGGCCATTCAGATCAAGCTGGGCGACATGGCGACGCGGTGCGAGGCCTCCCGCCTGCTGGTGGAAAGCGCCGCCATCGCCTATGACAAGGGCGAGCGCTGCGACATGGAGGCCGGCATGGCGAAGCTGTTCGCGTCCGAGAGCGCCCTGGAAAACGCCATGGAATGCATGCGCATTCACGGCGGCTACGGCTATTCCAAGGAATTTCATGTGGAGCGCTATTACCGCGACGCGCCCCTGATGTGCATTGGCGAGGGCACCAACGAGATGCAGCGCATCATCATCGCCCGGCAACTAATCGAGAGGAACCCGGTGTGAGCCAGCCGCCCTCCAGCCTGCCCCTCTCTGGCCTGCGGGTCATCGCCGTCGAGCATTACGGCGCCGGGCCCTACGGCACCGGATTTCTGGCCGATCTGGGCGCCGATCTGATCAAGATCGAGAACCGCCAGATGGGCGGGGACATGGCGCGCAACGTCGGCCCGTATCATCTGGGCGAGGGGGATTCGCAGTTTTTTCAGGCCTTCAACGCCAACAAACGCTCCCTGTCCCTGGATCTGAAGCATCCCCGGGGGGTGGAGGTGCTGCACCGTCTGGTGGCCACCGCGGACGGCCTGACCAACAACCTGCGCGGCGATCAGCCGGCCAAGCTGGGCCTGCGTTACGAAAATCTCGCGGCCCATAATCCGGCCATCGTCTGCACCCATGTCTCCGCCTACGGCAGCGAGGGCGAGCGGGCCGGCTGGCCCGGTTATGATTTCCTGATGCAGGCGGAGGCGGGCTTTCTGGCCCTCAGTGGAGAGCCCGACGGCCCCCCCGCCCGCATGGGGCTGTCCATCGTCGATTACATGACCGGAATAACCTCCGCCCTGGCGCTGCTGGCAGGCATCAACCAGGCCAAGCAGACCGGCGTGGGCCGGGACTTGGAAGTCTCCCTTTACGATGTCGCCATGCATCAATTGAGCTACCCGGCGGTGTGGTACCTGAACGAGGGCGAGGTGACGGGCCGGGTGCCGCGCTCCGGCCATCCCTACATCGTGCCCTCGCAATTATATCGCGCCCAGGACGGTTGGATCTTCATCATGGCGCAAACCCAGAAATTCTGGGAAGCCCTGTGCGACAAGCTCGAACGGCCCGAATGGAAGGCCGACCCCCGCTTCCAGGGCTACGAAGGCCGGCACGGGAACCGCGACGAATTGACCCTGATGCTGGACCGGGTGCTGATCGAACGGCCGACCGCCGCCTGGCTGCGGCATTTCGCGGGCGCCGTGCCCGCCGGCCCGGTCAACGATCTGGCCCAGGCCCTGGACAACCCCTATTTCCGCCAGCGCGGCGGCGTCAGGGAGGTCGATCATCCCGACTATCCGGGCCTGAAGCTGTTGAACAACCCCATTCGTTTGGACGAACCCATCCCCGCCCGCCCCGGCCCCAAGCTGGGCGTCGACAGCGACGACATTCTCACCGAACTGGGCTATTCGCCGGACGATATCGCCCGCCTGCGCAACGATAACGCCATCTAGAAAGCATAGACCATGAAACTCGAAGGTATCCGCGTCCTCGATCTGTCCCTGTTCCTGCCAGGGCCACTTCTGACCCAGATGATGGCCGACCATGGGGCCGAGGTGATCAAGCTGGAACCCATCAACGGCGGCGAGCCGAACCGGGTGATCGGCGCCCAGCGGGACGGCACCACGGTGTTCTTCGCCAACACCCACCGCAACAAGCAAAGCGTGCAACTCAATCTGAAGACCGAGGAGGGGGTGGAGGCCGCCCTGCGCCTGGCCGCAAGCTGCGATGTGATGATCGAGGCCTTCCGCCCCGGCGTGGTGGACCGCCTGGGCGTCGGCTACGACGCCGTCTCGGCGCGCCATCCTGGCATCGTCTATGCCTCGCTGTCCGCCTTTGGCCAGGACGGCCCCTATGCCAGGAAGCCGGCCCACGACATGGCGACGGAGGCCTATGCGGGCATCCTCAGCGTCAACCTGGGCCCCGACGGCCAGCCCGCCATCCCCGGCATCGCCAACGCGGACATGCTGTCTTCCATGATGGGCCTGTCGGCGGTGCTGATGGCGCTGTACCGCCGCCGCGATACCAACCAGGGCGACTATATCGACCTGGCGATGATGGACAGCCTGATCGCCGCCATGCCCAACAATCTCGGCCCGGTGTTCGCCGAAAAGCGCGCCCCCAACCCCAAGGAGGAACGCTCCTGGGGCGGTAACGCCATGTACAATATTTACCAGACCAAGGACGGCAAGCATATCGTCCTGGGCGGGGCGGAGATGCACTTCGCCGCCGCCATCCTGAACAAAATGGGCCGCCCCGACCTGATCCCGGCCTGCGAGCCGCCCCCCGGTCCGAACCAGGACCCGGCCAAGAATTTCCTGACCGAAACCTTCCTGAGCCAAACCCAGGCCCATTGGGTGGAATGGTTCGCCGACGTGGACGCCGCCTTCGCCCCGGTCAACGACCTGCGCCAAGGCGCCGACGACCCACAACTGCGCCACCGCCAGATGATCATCGAGGACGACCGCGGCTGGGAACACATCGGCATCCCCATGAAATTCCGCCACGAGCCGGGAAAGGTGGTGTTCGATCTACCGGAACTGGGCCAGCACACGGAGGCGAATTTGCGGAAGGTTGGCTACGGCGACGACGATTTAGCGGCGATGCGGGAGAAGGGGGTGTTCTAGGGGATCACATTCGAGGGCGCGGGATGCAAATATTCAAGAATGGGTCGTCAAAAGACCCCGGCCTCAAGACCGCAATTTGGCATGTGGGCATATTCATGGGGTTGGCAGCCGTTACAATCGTGGCATTGGCGCTAACCTATATACCTGTCGATCCCTGCGCGGACCGCGATAATCTAAGTGTAGAAAAAATCTGGGCCTGCGACGGCGTCCGCTCCGAAGCTCGGCAATAGCGCGCCGCGAAATTCACGATGAGAGACCTAACCCTTCTCACGTGTGACCCCCTCTCACGTTTCTGGTGGGCCTTTTGACGCCCGCGCCGTGGTAGAATACCGCGACCGAATCAAAATTGATCAGTGGACGTGGATTATGACCCAGGTTTCCGAGAATCCGCCACGTATCTTAATGGTCGGCTTTTCGAATGAATTGCAGCCCCAGTTACGGTGACGGTTTGCTAATTAGTAGAAATTTGCGCCCAACCCCGATTCTCGGCGGCTAGGATCAGGCGGCTATGCGCCGGCTTCGGGGAGTTTGGCGTTGTCCCACGAGACGATGGTGTGCGGCGTGAAGACGATCCAGCGGCGAGATCGGCCCGAGGCGGTCGCTATGTAGGGGGCCGATGCGCCGTCTTTATGGAGGCCGTGTTTGGCGCCTAGATTGATTTGCGCCTGGCCCAAATGTTCATCGGCCTCCTCGGCGTCTTTGGTTTCGAGGATGGCCGCGTCGCCCCGCATCATGATGCCCAAAAGCTGCCGCCATTGATCACCGGTATCCACCAGCACCGTGGCGGCCGTGCCGCGGCGTCGGATATCGGCGACTTTCTGGCCCCGTCCGAATATGTAGACCTTGCCCCCCGCCCAGCCGAAGGTCATGGGTGTCAGGTTTATTTCGCCGCCCGGGCCGATGGTGGCGATCCGCAATCTTGCTTCCCGCGCCATGACGGCATCGATTTCCGACGGGCTCAGCCGCAGGGCGGCAGCAATTTTCGCCATCGATCTCACGCTCGATAAATGTGCCAAATAACAACGCTTAAAACAGCCGGCTGTACCACAACTGCGTGGTTGGGTCTTGTTTCTTGCAAATTGCCGGGTGCGGAAATGATTCCCGGAGAGCGTATTAGGGAGACACGATCCGCTCTTTCCCCCTTCGTGCCTCGGGGGAAAATCGGTCATGTCACCCTAATACTTTCGCCTGCTTCAAGGTCCGTCCCGCTCACCGTGCCGCCACTCAATGTATCCGGCCCGTGTGGCCGCTCATTGCCTGAAAGGGAGAAACGGCCAATAGTGTCCGAATTCCGGAAATTGCAGGCGGGAGGCACCATGACACCCGGCATGAATATGGACACACCGGCGGCCGGTCCCGCGGACGGCTTGGTCTTTGTCGGCTGTGGCTTGGAGGGCGGGCCGCCGGCCACGGAAGAAAACCCTCGGCGCCGGGAAGTTGTCGTCAACGGCCGGCGGGTGCGGACGGTCGATATCCACGCCCATTGCGCGGTGCCGGAGGCGCTGGCGCTGATGGGGTATGAGCTGGCCGGGCCGGGGCTGCGGCCCGATCTGGACATGGCGGCGGAGGTCGAGGGGCGCCTCGAGACCATGGACCGGCAGGGGATCGATATCGAGGCGTTGAGCATCAATCCCAATTGGTATGGCGTCGAGGACCGCGATCTGGCCAAACAGATCATCGAAATCCAAAACCGGGCGCTGGCCGAGGCGTGTGGGGAAAATCCGGACCGCTTCGTGGCCTTCGCCTCCGTCGCCCTGCAATTCCCCGATCTCGCGGCCGAGCAACTGGCGGACGGCGTGAAGACATACGGCCTGCGCGGCGTCGCCATCGGCGGCAATGTCGCCGGCGCGGAACTCAGCGATGCGAAATTCCACCCGTTCTGGGCCAAGGTCGAGGAGTTGGGCGTGCTCGCCTTCATTCATCCCCAGGGCGACGGGGCGCCGGCGCAGTTGGCGGCGCGGTTCAAGGGCAATGGCTATTTGAGCAACGTCATCGGCAATCCTCTGGAGACCACGATCGCGCTGTCGCATCTGATTTTCGAGGGCACCCTGGACCGATACCCGGACCTCAAGATCTGCGCCGCCCATGCCGGTGGTTTCCTGCCCTCCTATGCCGGCCGTTCCGATTGGGGCGGCCCCGTGCGCCCCGATCTATCGCCCGGCGGGCGGCACGGGGCGATCAGGAAAGCGCCGTCGGAATACCTCAGACAATTGTACTACGACACCATGGTGTTCCGCCCCGAAGGGGTGCGCCATCTGGCCGAAGAGGTCGG
This sequence comes from Alphaproteobacteria bacterium, assembly GCA_046582595.1. Taxonomy (GTDB): domain Bacteria; phylum Pseudomonadota; class Alphaproteobacteria. Next base: position 8,284 of record JAYGEB010000310.1, read on the forward strand.
CGCCGGCCAACTCATGGTGGGAACCGACCATCCCTATCCCTGGACCGAGACCGCGATCGATCTGATCCTTGAAACGCCGGGCTTGAGCGATGCCGAGAGGATCGCCATTCTCGGCGGCACCGCCGCCGCGCTGCTCGGCATCGAGGCCTGAGCCGGACCCGCCGTGCTAGAGCATGTTCTTTTTAGACATGCTCGGACTCTTAAGAAAAGAGCAATTGAACCAATCATTTCGGTCGCGAAAGTGACTCGGACTAATTGAAAATTGCTCTAGTGAAGCCTGCAAATTGGGCCGTTCCCGCTCCTTGTGCCGTCATGCCGCTTATGTAAACAGCCGCACGTAAGAGGTAAAAACATACGTTTTTCCGCGCTTGGCCCCAGTTATTTCCTTGACGATCTCAAGCCGCTCCAAGTCAGCTACGAGTTTATAAGCCGAAGCCGGAGAGATATTCGCAACTTTGCCAACCACGGCGGCATTTATTACAGGACGTTGAAAGAGGTAGTGCACAATTTTCTGGGCGTTCGCGGCCCGGCTTCCCAAGCTTCGAATTTTTTCATCGATCGCCCTTTGAAGCTGGAGCGTTTTATCAAATGTGCCGATGCTGCCTTGAGCGGTTTCTATTACGCCCACGAGGAAAAACTTGAACCATTGGAGCAAATCGTTCTGTTCTCTGACCCGCATGAGGTTGTCATAGTAGTGAGAACGATTCCGTTCAAAAAAATCCGATAAATAGAGCACGGGTTTTTTCAAAATCCCCTTGCTCACCAGATACAATGTAATCAATAGCCGGCCTACGCGGCCGTTTCCATCAAGGAAAGGGTGGATCGTTTCGAATTGATAATGCACGAGGGCTATCTTGAGAAGTTCAGGGAAATACCGCGTGTCATTATGGGCGAATTTCTCGATATCGCCCATTAGCTCCAAGATTGAGGTGTGAATGGGTGGAATGAATACAGCGTCTTCAATAGAGGCGCCGCCAATCCAGTTTTGGCTTTGCCGAAATTCGCCGGGTTGGTTGTGTTCGCCACGGACACCTCGAAGCAATATTCTGTGTGTTTCTCGTGCAAGGCGTCCGGAAAATGGCAGCGTATTCAGCTTCTCGATGGCGTCATTCATGGCCGCGACATAATTTTGCACTTCCTCCCAATCGTCCCGTTTGTCGGGGGCGATATTCTTCCGGTCAAGAATGGCATCTTCAATATTCGTCCGGGTTCCCTCGATTTTACTTGATTGCGTGGCCTCTTTAAGGACGTGCATTCGAATGAAAAGATCAATGTTCGGGATGTATTCGGAATACATATCGAGCCGGCCCAATTCACGGTCGGCCTTGCCCAGCAATTGTTGCAACTCCATGTTTTCCAATTCCCATTTCCGATTGATGGGATTGGGCTGAAAACTTTTATATTGATTTTGCTGAACGTAGCTTCCCGCTTTGAATGTTTTCAATTTTTATCTTTTCCTCTTAAAGCATAATTATAAAGGATATTATTTTAGTTTTTAATCTAAATATATAATAATACAATAGGAAAATTCAGTTCTGAAATCGACTGAGTTAGCAGAATAGCCCTTTTCATTCAGAGCAAATTTCAATTAACCGGCATCGTTATCGCGACCCAAGTGATTGGTTCAATTGCTCTTTTCTTAAGGGTCCGGGGGCATTTTTTCGAATGCGCTCAAGGAGGCGAAGTCGAGCCTCACCGCCCCGTCCATTTCGGCGTCCGTTTTTCGGCAAAGGCGCGCGGGCCTTCCAGGCTGTCGGCTGAGTTTTCGCGCCGGCGGTTGGCGGGGTAGGCGGTGTAGTAGGCCTGGGGCAGGGCATGGTCGAGGCCGCGCATGGCGGCTTCCTTGGTGGCGCGGACCGCCAGCGGCGCGCAACGGAGGATATCCCCGACCCATTCCTCGACCGCCTCGTCGAGCCCATCGAGGGGGACGACCTGGTTGACCAGGCCGAGTTCGTAGGCCCGCGCCGCCGTCATGTGCCGCCCGGTCAGCAGGTACCCCATGGCCGGTTTCAGGCCGATCTGGCGCGGCAGGCGATGCACGCCGGCGGAGCCCGCGATCAGCCCGCGCCGGGGCTCGGGCAGGCCGAATTCCGCATGCTCGGCGGCGACGATGATGTCGCAGGCCAGGGCCTGCTCCAGGCCGCCGCCGAGCGCGAAGCCGTTGACGCGGGCAATGACGGGTTTTGGAAAATGCCAGCGTTCGATCAGGCTGGTGGTCTCGGCGGCCAGTTGCCGCCACCGCGCCCGCTGGGCCGCGTCCGCCTCGCGCTCGCGGGCCCGGTGCTTCAAATCGGCGCCGGCGGAAAAGGCGCGCCCGCCGGCCCCCGTCACCACCGCCAGCCAGATATCATCGTTCCTCTCGACCTCGTCCCAATGCTGGGAAAGTTCCCAGCGCAGTTGCGGATTCATGGCATTCATGGCTTCGGGCCGGTTCAGGGTAATCCGGGCCACGTGATCCTTGACCTCGAAGATGGAAACCGTCTGGTTTTCGGCGCTCATGGCGTTGCTCCCGTGATAGGTTTTGATGCGGCATCACGCTGACCCAAATTATTCCCCCATCGGGCAATTCATGCAATTCCCAACATTGGCTTGGCGCTTTTCCGGGCCTTGGCGGGCGGCGAGGGGAAATTGATTTCTTGACAGGGGAACGGACGGCAATCGAGTATTCGTCAAGCGCATTGGGCATCAACCACACCGAAGCAACGGGGAGCATACGCAATGTCACTCAAGGTCGCGAAATTTTTGGATGTCGCGGGCGGCCTCCAGGCCAACCAGTTCAGCGTCGGCGAACATTATACGGTCGATAGCATCTCCGACCTGGACGAAACCCATAAGCAATTGATGGACAGGCCGATCGCCGTCGTCATGGCGGTGACCGGGGGCGACGGCCGGCCAAACCTGACGCCCATGTGGTTCGATTACGAAGGCGACAAGGTGCTGATCAACTGCGCCTTGCAGCGCAAGAAGACCGGCTGGATCCGCGACACGCCACAGATCACCATGCTGTTGATGAATCCGGAGAACATGTACCACTGGATGAGCCTAAAGGTGACCGTCGAACGGGAAATCAGCGAGGACGACCCGGAGGAAGGCGCGCGGGTCACCGAACAGCTAAACCGGATCTGGAAAAAGTATGTCGGCGAGGGCGATGAATACGGTCTGCGCGATCCCTCCATCGACGAACGCCGGGTGTTGTTCGAATGCCGCGTCGATAAAATCGCAACATTCGGTCAGCCCTAGAGCGTTTTCAATTTAGTTTGACCCATATTCTGAATTTGCGAAATAGTTGGCGCATTCGTTTGCCGTGATGGTGTCGATGATCTGGCACAGGTCGTCAATGGTTCTGGCTGCGGCTTTTCTCAGCAACGCCTTAAGCTTGGCGAAGAACTGTTCGATCGGATTGAAGTCCGGGGAATAGGCCGGCAGATAAAACAATT
>JAYGEB010000299.1:0-12991 GCA_046582595.1 Alphaproteobacteria bacterium
GGGCCGTTACGCCGCCGCCGGGCCATTGTTCAAACGCGCTCTGGAATTATGGAAAAGACGCTGGGCCGCCACCATCCCGATGTTGGCGTGCTGCTTACCAGCCTCGCCGCTCTATATATTGAACAGGACTCATACGGCGAAGCCGAGCCCTTGTTTGAACGCGCGCTCGCGATCGACGAACAGGCCTTGGGCCCCGATCATCCAGATATCGCCACGGACCTTCACAACCTCGCCGAACTCAATCGTCTGCAAGGCCGCCATGCCACCGCCCTGCCGCTCTACGAACGCGCCCTGGCTATTTCCCGGAAATCTCTTGGGCCCGGACCACCCGAACCTCGCCGCATCCCTTGACGGTCTTGGCCGCCTGTACGCCGCCACTGGCCGCCCGGAGGAAGCCGAAGCGTTTTATGGCCGTGCCCTCGAAATCCTGGAGAAAACATTTGGCGCCGACCACCCGAATGGCGCGGCCACTCTCGCTGGGCTTGCCGACTTGCACTCAAAACAGCGGAATTTCAACAAGGCGCTTGATTTCAGCCGGCGCGCCACCGGCATCTACCAAAACCGGGCTATCCTCTCCCAGCACCGGACTTTGGGCGGAAGGCTGAGCGAGCAGAAGAAAGTACGTGGTTTCTACCTGAGCCATATCGGCGCCATAGCCAAAGTCTTGGCCAGCCGCCAATCCGGGCCGACGACGCTTGTCGCGGAAGGGTTCAAGATCGCGCAATTTGCCCGGGCAACCGGTACGGCGGCTGCCATAGCCGGCATGGCGGCGCGTTTTGCAACGGGCGATGACATGCTTGCCCGCCTGGTTCGCGAGCAACAGGATCGGTTGACGGAATGGGCACGGTTGGACTCAGCTTTGATCGCGGTCGTGGGCCGGCCGCGGAACGCACGCAATGCCGGCGAAGAAGCCGCTCAGCGCCAAACGCTTGACGAGACCACGGCGGCGGTGGCGCGATTGTCTGAACGATTGGCGCATGAGTTTCCCGCCTACGCTGAACACATTTCGGCCAAGCCCGTGGCCTTGAGCGCCATCTAAACATTGCTGGCGAGGGACGAGGCGCTGATGGTCTATATCTCGGCCGCCGACACAACTTATCTCTGGGTCGCGAGACCTGACGATGCCGTGATGTTGAGCCTACCCCTCGGCGCAAACGCCCTTGAGGAAGCAATATTGGATCTACGCGAGGGCCTCGATCCGACTGGGATGGAGACGATCGACGATATTCCGCTCTATGACACGGAATTGGCCCACGAACTCTTTTTGAAATTGTTTGCGCCGGCGCGGCCGTGGCTGGAAGGCGTACGCCATATCTTTGTGGTGCCTGACGGTGCGCTACAAAGCCTGCCGCCGAGCGTTCTGGTGACCGGGAAGCCGAAGGAGGCACCGAACCGTTTTGCCAATTATCGCGATATCCCCTGGTTGGTACATAAATATGCGTTCAGTATCCTGCCGTCGGTATCTTCTCTTTGGGCTTTGCGTGATCTAGCCAAGGGGTCCCGCGCCAGCAAACCGTTTCTCGGTATCGGCGATCCCCTGCTCGAAGGGCCTCCCGGTGCGAGCCGATCCGTCAAGCCGGGTAATTTGTTTGCCAGCCGGGGGCTCGCCGATGCCGATGCAATTCGTACGCTATTGGCGCCGCTGCCGGAATCCGCGGATGAGCTATTGATGCTTGCACAGTCCATGTCGGTCGGGCGCAAGAGCCTGATGCTGCGCGAAGCCGCCACGGAACGCGCGGTGCGCGCCACCGATCTCAGTTCATACAAAGTGATCGCCTTTGCAACCCACGGCCTGATCGCCGGCGATCTGCAAGGCCTGTCCGAACCCGCCCTGGTTCTCACCCCGCCCAAAAGCGGAAGCGCGGAAGATGACGGCCTGCTCACGGCCGGAGAAGTCGCGCAACTGAAGCTCGACGCCGATTTGGTGATCCTGTCCGCCTGCAACACGGCCGCCGCGGACGGCACGCCGGGGGCCGAAGGTCTTTCCGGCCTCGCCAAGGCGTTTTTCTACGCCGGCGCCCGGTCGCTGCTGGTCTCCCATTGGCCCGTGGTGTCCGACGCGGCCGTGAAGATCACGACGCAAATGCTCAAACGAACGCAGACCTCCGGTGTCGGCCGGGCGGAGGCGCATCGCCTCGCAATGCTGGCCGTCATCAATGACAAGGAATATCCAATATATGCCCACCCCCTGTTCTGGTCTCCTTTCGTCGTGGTCGGAGAGGGTGGATTGATCCAAAAGTAACGTCCAACGCATACGCTGATAGGTGATGGGCCCATGGCATACACCCCATGGCCGTGGATGGTTTCGACAATCAGTCCCGGCGGGCGAGAAAACGGATGCCGCCGAGTTCTCCGGTCTTGTACAGACCCACGAAGTGATCATAGGCGTTGTCCCATTTTTCGAAATGGGCGGCGCCGAAGCGGGCCGTTGTCTGATTTTTCAAGCCGCGGTACATGGCCTGCCGGGCGACAAGAATTTCCGCCCAGGTTTCGCTCACATCCCGCATCTCCAGCACGGTGCAGCCCTCGCGCTCGAGAAATTGGCGGTAGCCCGCCGGCGTTTCCAGTTCCACGAACATCATTTCCCGGCGTAACCTTTCTCGCGCCTCGTCGGTCAGGCGATCCCGCTCAACGATGTCCGTGAAGGCCATCCGACCGCCTGTTTTCAAGACGCGGATACATTCGTGCATGAGCCTGGGCTTGTCCGGGATGTGACAGATGGCCTCTTGGCTGATCACGGCATCGAACGTCTGATCGGGAAAAGGATTTTCCAGCGCGTTCGCATGGCGAAACGTCACGCGGTCACCGAGGCCGGCGATTTCAGTCAGACGGGCCGCGCCCAAAACCCGGCTCTCGGTGAGATCAATGCCGGTGACCCGGCAACCGTGGTTGTGGGCCAGGTAGCGGGCCGGCCCTCCCATGCCGCTGCACACATCGAGGACGTGACAGTTTTCATCAAGTTCGGCGAGGCGCGCGAGTTCATCATTCGCCTCGACACCGCCGAAATGATCCTGATCGTAATTCTGTAGAATATCTTCTGAAAGCCGCGAAGTGTCGAAGCCGTCCTGTTTGAGCTTCTCAAGGATTTGCCGCTCGTTAATCGGATGCGCGTCGTACCACTCGGAGACGACGCCGAAATGTGATGCCCGTGCCATATGAACCTATCCTTCGCCGTTCCGGATCGCCTTGCGCGCGATGGCGGGCGGTAAAATCATATCTCCAGTTCCACGATCACCGGGGCATGGTCGGAGGCCGGTTGGTAACCGCGCGCGGCCTTGAAAATCTCGGCCCCGCGCAGGCTTTCGCGCAGCGCCGGGGTGACCCAGACATGGTCCAGGCGGCGGCCCTTGTCGGCCTGTTCCCAGTTGGGGGAGCGGTAGCTCCACCAGGAATAGATGTTCTCGGTCCCGGGGATGAAATGGCGCACCGCGTCAACCCAATCGTGGGAGGCATACCAGGCGTCCATGTGCGCCACTTCGATGGGCGTGTGGCTGACCACGCGCAGGAGTTGTTTGTGGTTCCAGACATCGGTTTCAAGGGGCGCCACGTTCAGATCACCGACCAGGATAAAGCGGTTTTTCTTGGCCCTGCGTCCCTTGAACCAGGCCGTGACCTCCCCCATGAAATCCAGCTTGTGTTGGAACTTGTCGTTCTTTTCCACATCCGGTTTGTCGCCACCGGCGGGGACATAGAAATTATGCAGCTCCACGCCGCCCGGCAGGGTGCAATAGAGATGACGGGCCTGCTCGATGCCGCACCAATCCTTGCGCCTGACCTTGTCCAGGGGCAGGTGGGCCTTGGCGAAAATGGCGACGCCGTGATAGGCCTTTTGCCCGTGCAGGGCGTGGTGGGCATAGCCGTGGCTCTCGAACAGTTCCAGTGGAAAGATCTCGTTGGTGACCTTGATTTCCTGCAGGCAGAGAATATCGGGTTGCCTCTCGGCGAGAAATTGCTCAACGGTCGGCAGATGCGCCCGGACGGAATTGACGTTCCACGTGGCGATGGAAATTTTCACGGACGCGGCCTAGCTCTTCGGATCGTAGGAAATCGACAGGCTGGCGACGCCTTCAACGGCGCCTTCCAGGCGATCGCCCGGCACAACGGCGCCGACGCCGGCGGGCGTGCCGGTAAAGATCAGGTCTCCGGGGCGCATATGAAACAGCCCGGATAGATAGGAAATGGTTTCCGGGATATTCCAGATCATCTGATTGATATTGCCGTCCTGGCGCGTCTCGCCGTTGACGCGCAGATGAATGCGGGCATCGGTGGGATGGCCAATGTCGGCCACGGTGCGCAGGGCGCCTATGGGCGCGGAATGGTCAAAGCCCTTGCCGGTGTCCCAGGGCCGGCCCTTGGCCTTGGCCTCCGCCTGCAAATCCCGCCGGGTCATGTCCAAGCCGACCGTATAGCCAAAGACATGCTCGAGTGCCCGGTCCTCCGGAATATCGGCGCCGCCCTTGGCCAGGGCCACGACCAATTCGATTTCATGGTGCAAATCGTTGGTGGCGGGCGGATAGGGAATGGCGCCGCCGTCGAAAGTCACCGCATCGGCCGGTTTCATGAAGAAAAATGGCGGCTCGCGATCCGGGTCATGGCCCATTTCGCGGGCATGGGCGGCATAGTTGCGGCCAACGCAATAGATCCGCCGCACGGGAAACGGCTTGCCGCCCCGGACCGGGACGGAGGCGTGGGGGGAGGGGGTTATGGCGAAAACCATTGGCGCTCCATTCGGATTAAAAGATGTGGAAACTGTTGCCGACCACGCCGATGGGCCAGCGGCCGGATTCGAAGAGTTTGTATTTCAGGGCAAAGACATGATGCTCGTCATCCTCGTTCTCGGCCGCCAGCAACAGGCCGGCCTGATAGATCGCCTGGGCCCCGGCGCCCGCGAGAGCGCGGATCAATTCCTCGTCCTCGACCCCGCCCGACGAGCCGGCCAACGCGGCCGGTTCCGAGACCGCCTTGATGGCCTGGTTCTGCAGGTGCGTCAGCGCGATCATGACGGTGTCTTCATCGGCCCGCAGACAGGCCTCGCTGATCAGGGCGACGCGGACCTGTTCCTCCGCCTCCCACCATTCGGTGTTCCAGTCCGGGTTGGCGGCGGCATCGGCCGCCTCTTCCCAGTTCCCGACGGGTGCGATGCGGGCATCGGGGAAGCCCAGGGCCAGAAGATAGTCTTCCGACAGCAATTCCTCGCGGCCATCCAGTTCCAGGCCCAGGCCCCTAAACCAGGGCACGTCGCCCAACATGCGGACGAATTGCGATACCGCCATCAGGCCGGGAAAATCGCGCAGCTCCGCCTCGTCAAGAAACTCGAACTCGTGGGCCGCCATATTCAGTGATTGCCGCGGTCCTGGCGCCACAGGCCCAGATTTTCCTGGATCGGACGGTCGGAAAAACTGAACAGCACTACATCTCCATCCGCCTCGTGATGGTGACGGCTCCAATTTGGAATGACGAAGGTATCCCGCGGCCCCCAGGTCAGTTCCTGGTCGCCGACGATGGTGCGTCCAGTCCCCTCGACCACGGAGTAGACCATGCCATCGGTGGAGCGATAGGGTGCCGTGGTCATGCCGCCGGGCAGCAATTGCATGAAGGTGGCCATGGTCGGCATGGCATAACCGCCGGTGACCGGATTGACATAGCGCATCTTCAGGCCATGGCAGGGATCCCATTCCTTGGCCTTGCACATCTGTTCCAAGGCCTCGCGGGTGCGTTCATAGGGATAGTTGAAGACCGGCGAGGCGGGGGTCGTGCTCTCGTAACCCACGGGCAGCAGGCCGGTGCCGAAGCGGGCCAGGCTGTCGCCGGTGGGTCTGGCGACGGCCTGGCTGTCGGCGTCCAGTTCCTCGGCGAAAGAGACATCGAAGAAGCCGACGATGGGCACGTCCAGGCCATCCAGCCAGACCATGGGTTCGTCCGAATCGTTGCCGTGATCGTGCCAGGTCCAGGACGGCGTGGTGACGAAATCGCCGGGCCGCATGATGGTTCGCTCTCCCTCCACCGCCGTATAGGCGCCGGTGCCCTCGACGATAAACCGCAGCGCGGTTTGGCTATGGCGGTGCGCCGGCGCCACCTCGCCGGGCAGAATGAGTTGCAGGCCGGCGTACAGAGTATTGGTGATTTTCGATTGGCCCTGAAAGTTGGGGTTTTCCAGGATCAGCACCCGGCGCACCGCCTCCTTGGCGGTAATCAATTCGCCCGATTCCATGATGAAGGGGCGAATTTCATCGTAGTGCCAGACCGCCGGCGCCGTTTGAACTTTCGGCTCCGGCGTCACCAGGCCCGAAAGCACCTCCCACAAGGGCGTCAAGTTCGCTGGCGCGATGCGGTCGTAATAGTCCTGCCGCGAAGCATCCGTCTGGTTCATGATTTTTCCTGCTCGGCTAGTTCATGCACGGTATAGAACGGATCGGCGTGAAGGTCTTCCGTCCTGGCTTTCAAATCTTTGGACAGGGCGCGGACGGCATCGACCATGGGCGGCGGGCCGGCGGCGTAAATCTTGCAGCCGTCCATGGTGGTGAAATCCGCATCCATGGCGTCGTGCAGGAATCCCGTGCGGCGCGCCGTCTCGCCGGACGGCTCCGAGAGGACGGGTATGAAGCTGAAATTGCCGTGCTTGGCCGCCAGACCTTCGAAATGCGCCACCAGGTATAAATCCCGCTCGTCCCGAACCCCGAAATACAGCGTGATCGGCTGCGCCAGGCCCTTGGCCAGGGCGGTTTCGACGATGGATTTGATCGGCGCCAGGCCGGAGCCGCCCGCTACCGCCAAAATGGGGCCGGTGTGCAATTCACGCAGAAAGGCCAGGCCCATGGGCCCCGACAGCGCCACTTTATCGCCCACCTGAATATTCTGGGCGGCCTGGCTGACCTGGCCGTCCTCGATGGCGCGGATGTGAAACTCCAAGGTCTCGCCATATGGTTCCCCGGCCATGGAGAAATCCCTGGGCGGCTGGCCGGGCAGGGTCAGGGAGGCATATTGCCCGGCCGAAAAAGCCAGGGCGCTGGCCGCCTTCATTTGCAGGACGACGGTATCGTGGGTGGCCCGCTCCACCGCCGTGACCGTGCAATCCAGGTTTTGCATGGCGTGCTGGACGGTCTCTTCCAAATCCAGCCAGGCAACCTCGCAATCGGCCACGGGAACGGAGCTACAGGCCAGAATTTGCCCCTGGTCCCGTTCCTCGTCCGTCAAGGCGTATTCGGAATAGTCCGACATCTCCACCTCGCCCGCCAGCAGCCGCGATTTGCACGACCCGCAATTGCCCGATTGGCAGCCGAACGGGTAATCGATGCCGGCGTCCAAGGCGGCTTCCAGAATTGTTTCGTCTTCCCCCACCGACAATGTCTTGTCGGTCCCACGTACAATAACTTGATAGCTCACGGTCCCTTGTTCCCCACGGTTTTTGCCTTGTTGGCGCCAATCTAGTGCACAAATTCGCTTTCTCCAATCCGTGATGTGGCTTAGCTTGCCCAGCCATGACCGAGCACGATTATGATCTGTTGCCGGGCCTGATCGGCTATAACCTTCGCCGGGCGCAAACGGCGGTCTTTCAGGATTTTTCCGAAGGATTGAAGGATTGTGACATCACGCCGGGACAGTTCGGCGTACTGGTGCTGATCGCCGCTAATGGGGGCCTGAACCAAACCAGCCTGGGCCGGGCCTTGGGCATTGACCGTTCCACCGTGGTGGCGGTGATCGACAAGCTGGAAGGGCGCGGCCTGGTCAACCGGGCGCCTGCGCCCAGCGACCGGCGTTCCTATTCCCTGCGCCTATCCGACCAGGGTTCGGCCCTGTTGGCCCGGGCCACCGCCTTGGTCGCGGAACACGAAAAACGCATCGCCCATGATCTGACGGGGCCGGAACAGCGGCAACTGATTGAACTGTTGGCCCGGCTGGGCGGCGGGCAATAACACGGCCATTTGCGGTTATGCAGCCGCCCGTTCCCATTCACCACGCATCCACTCCACGCAGGCGATGGCCTGTTCGAACAGGGAGTAGTGGCAGCCTTCGCCGTAATCCAGGTTGGGGATGAATTCGGTGGAGATCTGGCCCAGGGGGCTGTCATCGTTGCCGGCATGATGGGCCAGCAGGCCGCGGACCACTTCCTTCCAGGGTTCCAGGGCCTCTTCCCGCCAGGGTGAATGATAGGCGCCCGGCGCCGGTTCGACGAAGGGATACTGGATGCCCCGGCCCGGATTGCCGTTCTCGTCCGTGGCGTCCAGGTTTAGGGGGTTGTTGGGGATGGCGGCGCGGGCGTGGCAGTGGCCGATCCAATTGTTGGCGATCCATTCGCTACAGACATCGCCGCTCGAGAAGGGATCCAGCACCAGGCGGCCCGCCGCCACGTCGGAGGTGATATCGAACACTTCCTGTTCCTTTGGATTATCGATCTTGAAAATGACATGGCTGTGATCCAGGGTCATGCGGAAGGGCAGGCCGCGCCCCTCGGCCAGCCGCCCCACGGGCACGACCCGGCGGAAATCCTCCGACCACATGTTCACATGCACCTCGATGCAGGGCGTAACCCCGTGCCTCGCGCCCAGTTCCACGGCGCGCTCGTAAAAATCGACAACGTCTTCGTTGCTGGCCAACTCGCCATCGGCGCGTTTCGCCAGAACCTGTACGTTATGCACTTTCGAGCCCAAGTCGCCGGCCACGGCGAGATTATGGGCCAGCAGGTCCTCGTCCTGGCCAACGCGGTAGAACCAGCCGCCGCCATGCACCGGCAGGCCGTATTTCCGGCTGGCGGCGCGGAACTCCTCGATCTCGTGCGGATCGGGGGTCTTGTCCACATAATCGAACACGCCGGCCTCGCGCACCATGGCGAAGCGGGTGTCGATATCGGGCATGCCGTCGGCCTCCCGGTGCCGGATGCCGTTGGTCTGAATGCCGAACAATAATTCCTTGGCCATGAAAACTCCCTTTCCCCGCGATTATGGCACGGCCCAACTGGGCGGCGGGACGCCCTTGCCGGGATGGAGGACGCCGCAGTCCGGACAGGTTCGGGCGGCCTGGTCGCCGTGGAAGTCGTCAAGGAATTGCGGCAATTGGGTGACGATGCCGGCGGCGGCGGTCAAGGCCGCCTCGATCCGGTGCACCAGGGCGCCGCATTCGAAGCAGTACCATTCGAAGGCCTCCTTCATGCCGAACATGCGGGGGCTTTCCACCACGATGCCGATGGAGCCCGGTTCGGGCCGTTGCGGTGCGTGGCGGACGTGGGCGGGCAGGAAAAACACCTCGCCCTGGCGGATGGGCACATCGAAAATTTTACCCCCCTCGGCGATTTTCAACACCATGTTGCCCCGGTATTGGAAAAACCATTCCTCCACCGGGTCATCGTGAAAATCCATCCGGCCGTTGGGGCCGCCCACGACCATGACGATCATGCCCGTATCGGTGTGCAGCATCTTGTTGGAGACGGGCGGCTGCAACAGGTGCTGGTGCGCCTTGATCCAATTTTCGAAATTGAAGGCCCTTAGGGTTGGATGTGCCGGCATCTCGCTCTCCCGCCGCTGGACGGATGATTACAGGCTGGCCAAATGGAGCCGTGGTGTCAATTGTCTTGGTCCTCCGGCGGCGTGCCGCCGCCAGGCCCCAGGGCGGCGGCTTTCCAGTCTTGCCGTCAAGCCACCCGGCCCATGTTGGCCCCCTTGGTCCGGGCGGCGGCATGTATGGCGACCGCATCGCCGAAGGCGCGGAACAGGGCGCGGTAGAGGTCATGCTCCTCGGTGCGGTATTCCGCGTGCCATTGCACGCCGACGGAGAAGGTTGGTGAATTCGCCACCCGCACGGCCTCGATCATGCCGTCGTCGGCCACCGCCTCGACCACCAGGGGGGCGGCCAAGCGGTCGATGCCCTGGGCGTGCAGGGTATTGACCATGACCTGCCGGGCGCCGTTGGCCAGGCCTTGCAAGATGCCGCCCGGCGTCAGGGTGATGCGCTGGCGGGCCCCAAGCTGCACCTCCATGGGTTTTTCGCGCGGCCGGCGGTGATCAAAATGATTGGGCTGTTCGTGCATGTACTGATGCAGGCTGCCGCCCAGGGCGACGTTCATTTCCTGAATGCCGCGGCAGACCCCAAACAGGGGTACGTTGCGTTCCACGCAGGCGCGGCTGACTTCGAGCGCGATGCCGTCGCGTCGTTCATCCAAAAGATTTTTGTCCCGCGGTTCACCGCCGTCATAGTGGCGTGGATGCACGTTCGAGGCGCCGCCCGTCAAGATCACGCCATCGATATTGTCCAGCAAGGTATCCATGTCCGCGCCGAAACCAAGGGCCGGCAACAGCAGGGGCAGCGCGCCGCAGATTTCCCGGACGGCAACCACGAAACGGTCGCCCGCCCGGTGCGAGGCGTGATGCTTCAGATCATCGTTATAATTACAGACGATGACGACGATGCCATTGCCTTTTTCGCCGCCCGAAGCCGGTACATTACGGTTGGCGGCATCTAGGTGTTTTTTCTGCATACTCGTTTGCTGTCACGCCGCTGCCAGGCGTTTATGCCGGCACAACCATGACCTTAATAATCTATTTTCAGACCGGCGGTCCTGTTACGAAACTTCCTGGTCCCCCGGCTTGGCGATGCTTTTCACCAAACCAGATACGGCGGAGCGGATCGACGGATTGTCGATGGCGCCAAAATTTCGCACCAATTCGATGGTCGAGCGGTTCTTGCCGCCATGGCCCAAGGGCTCGGCTTCGGCCGTTTCGTCCAATCCCTCAAAGAATAGGCTGACGTCGGACTGCAAAATCTTGGCGATTTCGTACAGCCGGCCGGCACTGACGCGATTGGCGCCCGTCTCGTATTTCTGGACCTGCTGATAGGAAATATTCAAGGCATTCGCCAAGTGTTCCTGGGTCAATCCCAGTCCCGTGCGCCGGTCGCGAATGCGGCCACCCACATGAGCATCAACCCGTTTAGCTAGTATACCCATAATTACCTCAACTTTTTTAAGGCCGGGGGTTCCGGCCGCCCAACCGCGTAATCCTTCAGTTCGCCGATCTGGCAGGTGCATTTTGCGGTAACTGACGAATACGATGATACCTCGGGCATGAAGGGCACGCCACATATCATGATTACTTCGTATAAGCCGTCACCGAAAAGGCAGAAGCGAGTACAACGTATAGATGTTTTTCTAGATCGACCGTTGCAGAACAATGATGCCTTAATGCGTCAGAGAAAGATAGGGCAAAATATTCCCGTTGCCATTGGGTAGCATGGTTTTTTGAATTTTTCCGGAAAATGACGGGCCAGATTGGATTGTGAACGTGTTATATAGGGACGGACTCGATTGGCGGGCAATTTTGTGAGGTCATCTTGGCAAATGGCTGACGGCGAGAAGCGAGGTAAATTGGCCTTACGGCTTGGGCGGGGCCTGATCCCGCTTTTGGCTTGCGCCGTGTTGGCCGTCTCCCTGGCCGCTTGCGAAAGCGACGAAGCTGCCTACCAGGAACGCCCGGTGGAAGTGATTTATAACAAAGCGATGGATCGGTTGCTCGGCGGCGATGCGGAATTGGCGGCGCTCGATTTTGATGAGGTGGAACGCCAGCACCCCTATTCGGTCTGGGCCCGAAAATCACAATTGATGGCGGCGTACTCCCAGTATTTGGTGAATAACTATGACGACGCCATTTTCACCGCCAAGCGTTTCCTGCAATTGCATCCCGGAAATCGTGATGCGCCCTATGCCTACTATTTGATCGCGATCAGCTACTATGAGCAGATTGCAGATATTGGGCGGGAACAAAAAATAACGGAATTGGCCTTGAATGCCTTGCGGGAGGTGATCGACCGGTACCCCGCCAGCGAATACGCCCGGGACGCCCGGCTGAAAATTGACCTTGCCCGCGATCATCTGGCCGGCAAGGAGATGGAAATTGGCCGCTACTATCTCGACCGTGGCCACCATGGGGCCGCCATCAACCGCTTTCGCAATGTCGTCAAGAAATTTCAAACCACATCCCATGTGCCGGAGGCACTGCACCGCCTGACCGAGGCCTATTTGTCCCTCGGTCTCACGGCGGAGGCCAAGAATACGGCCGCCGTCCTAGGCCATAACTATCCGGGCAGTGAATGGTATTTGGACAGCTATGCCCTGTTGACCGGCGAAGATCCGCGGATCGAACAGGCGGCTGACCAACCTTGGTATCGCCGGATGTTGAAGTCCGTGTTCTAGTCCCCGGACATGCTCAGCGCGCTGTCCATTTCAGATATCGTCTTGATCGATCACCTTGATCTTGATTTGCACTCCGGCTTGTGTGCGTTGACCGGCGAGACCGGAGCCGGCAAATCCATTCTATTGGACGCCTTGGGTTTGGCCTTGGGCCGGCGTGGCGGGGCGGAATTGGTGCGCAAGGGCGCCGCCAATGGTACGGTGGTCGCCGTGTTCGATCCGCCCCCTGGGCATCCTGCCTGGGAAATCCTGAGAGAACAGGGATTGCCGGCCGATGATGGGCTGGTCCTCCGCCGCCAGGTCGCCGTCGACGGCCGGGGCCGGTGCTTTGTCAACGATCAGCCTATTTCCACGGCGTTGTTGCGCCGTTTGGGTGACTGTTTGGTGGAGGTGCACGGCCAGCATGATCAACGCGGTCTGCTGGACCCCGGTAGTCACCGGACGCTGCTTGATGACTATGGCGGTCTGGGCAAGCCGTTGGCCGCTTGCGAACGGGCGCACGCCGAGATGCGCCAGTCCGCCAACACCTTGTCCGAAGCACAAGACTCCCTTCGCCTGGCGCGGGAGGAAGAGGATTACCTGCGTCATGTTTGCGCTGAATTACAGGCGTTGGAGCCAAGGCCGGGTGACGAGGAAGACCTGGACCGCACGCGCACACAATTGCGCCAGGGTGAAAAAATCGCCGATGCCTTGCGCGATGCCCAGACAGCATTGCTGGGCGGTGATGGCCATAATGGCGTGGAGCAGCGCCTGCGTATCGCCCAGCGCGCCTTGGAGCGGGTAGCCCAAAGCGCCGGCGGCGCCCTCGACGGGGCG
>JAYGEB010000317.1:0-16558 GCA_046582595.1 Alphaproteobacteria bacterium
GCCTAAAAAGTGAATCAAAATCGCAAGGAAACGACCGCAAAACAGGCACTTTCTTGCAATTATGAATACTTCAAATCAGCCAAAACCATACGCGCGAAAAGGCTTTCAGAGTTTTTCACAGACGACTAGATTCAACTCGTCATTGCCGGGCTTGACCCGGCAAACCATGGCGCCGCCATTTGCGATGATTGTCTTAGAACGGGCGGTCGCCCCGCACCGTGACCCGGTTGCCGGAACGGACATTCGGGAAGTAATCCCAGGCGGCGTGATGTTGCGTGCAGCGGTTGTCCCAAAAGGCGACGGAATTGCGCTCCCAGCGGAAACGGCACTGGAAATCGACGCCGCGGGCGATGTGGTTATAGATCATCTGCAGCACGTCCTGGCTTTCATAGCGGCTCAATTCCATGATCCGCGTGGTGAAGGCGGAATTCACGTACAGACCCTTGCGGCCGGTCACCGGATGGGTGCGCACGATGGGATGAACAGCCTCCGGGTATTCGCCGTCGCGCAAGTGCTCCTTGCCGCCATAGCGGCCGCCATGAACGTGTTCCGAGCGGTGCTTGGCGGTCAGACCGTCGAGAAATTGCCGCATCTTGTCGGAAAGTGCCTCGTAAGCGCCGTACATATTTGAAAACAAGGTATCGCCGCCATGATCCGGCACCGTGTGAAGGTGCAAAATACTGCCCATGGGGGGTTCCTCATCGCAGCTTACATCCGAATGCCAGCCGCCTCCCGCCACATGCTTGGAGTTCTCGTCCGCATGTATCCGCAAAATTTCGGGATGCCCTTCCGGGCTGGGGGCGGCGGGGTGAATGTGCAGATCGCCGAAACGGCGGCCAAAGTCTTTTTGCTGCTCCAGGGTGAGTTCCTGGTCGCGGAAAAAGATGACGTTATGATCCATCAGGGCGGCATGAACGGCGTTGAAAGTGTCCTCGCTCAACGGTTGGGACAGATCCACGCCTTCCACTTCCGCGCCGATCGACGCCGTAAGAGGCTTCACACGAATATTGCTCAACGCCATAACATCTCTCCGATCCGCAAGATTTTACATATGATAGACCAGCGGAGCCCTGGGAGACAAGGATGGCGCGGCAACAAGACTTTGATGTGGTGATCGTCGGCGGCGGCCATAATGGTTTGGTCTGCGCCGCCTATCTCGCCCGCGCCGGGCTGTCGGTCAAGGTGGTGGAGCGCCGTCACATCGTGGGCGGGCGGCGGTGACGGAGGAATTCCATCCCGGCTTCCGCAATTCCATCGCCTCCTACGCCGTCGGCCTGCTGCATCCCAAGGTGGTCCGGGACCTCGATCTGTTTGGCCATGGCCTGGAATTGGTGCAATGGCAAATGTCCAATTTCCTGCCGCTTGAAGACGGCAATTATCTGAAGTCTTATCCGGACCGGGAACGCTCGCGCCGGGAAATTGCCCGCATTTCACCCGACGATACGGACCGCCTGGAAGACTACGAGAATACCATCGGCCGGCTGGCAGATGTGCTGCGCGGCTTCATTCTGCAAACGCCGCCCAATTCAGGCGGCGGATTGCGTGATCTTTGGTCGCTTCTGAAAGCCGGGCGGCGTCTGCATGGCATGGACCTGGAAACCCAGCGTGATCTGGCCGATATCATGGTGTTGAGCGCGGTGGAATTTCTCGACCGCTGGTTTGTCTCCGATGCGGTCAAGTCCCTGTTCGCCTACGACGGCATCATCGGCACCTTCGCCTCGCCCTATTCACCCGGCACGGCCTATGTGCTGCTGCATCACTGCTTCGGTGAAATCATGGAAGAGCCCGGCGCCTGGGGCCACGCCATCGGCGGCATGGGCGCCGTCACCCAGGCCATGGCCCGTTCGGCGATTGCGGCGGGCGTCAGCATCGAAACCGGTGCCGCCGTGGCCGAGATTTTGGTCGCGGGCGGCAGGGCCACCGGCGTGCGTCTTCACGACGGCCGTGTCATTGCGGGCCGGGCGGTCGCCGCCAACGTCAATCCTAAATTGCTGTTCCTCGATTTGCTCAACGCCGAACACGTGGAGCCGGCGTTCCGCCGGCGCATGGCCAATTGGCGCTGCAAATCGGGCACCCTGCGCATGAACGTGGCCCTGCGCGAACTGCCTGATTTTACCTGTCTGCCGGGCGGGGAGGCGGCGGAGCATCATCGGGGCGGCATCATCATCGGGCCGTCGTTGCGCTATCTCGATGATGCTTACGTGGATGCCCGCCGTCATGGCTGGTCCAAACGGCCGTTCGTCGAACTGGTCATCCCCTCGACCATCGACGGCACCCTGGCGCCCAAGGGCCGGCACGTCGCCTCCCTATTCTGCCAGCATTTCAATCCCGATTTGCCCGGCGGCCTGCATTGGGATCATGTACGCGAAGACGCCGCCGATGCGGCGGTGGATGCGGTGACGGCCTTCGCGCCCAATTTCCGCGACGCCATCATCGCCCGGCAGATCCTGACGCCCCTGGATCTGGAGCGGGAGTTCGGCCTGGTGGGTGGCGATATTTTCCATGGCGCCCTGGACCTCAACCAACTCTATAGCCTGCGCCCGAGCCTGGGCCACGCCGACTACCGCATGTCCATCAAGGGCCTCTATCTATGCGGCTCCGGCGCCCATCCGGGCGGCGGCGTCACCGGCATCCCCGGCCACAACGCGGCGCGGGAGATCATTCGCGACATCGCCTGAAATGCCTGTTGCGTCCGGGCGGGGGCGGGACTATCAACCGGCCATGAGTTCTGAAAAACCCATTCACGTCATCGGCGGCGGCTTGGCCGGATCGGAGGCGGCCTGGCAGATCGCCCGCGCCGGCCTGCCGGTGGTTCTGCACGAGATGCGCCCCGAACGCATGACCGAGGCGCACCAGGGCGATGGTCTGGCGGAGCTGGTTTGTTCGAACTCGTTCCGCTCCGACGACGCCCAGGCCAGCGCGGTGGGGCTGTTGCACGAGGAGATGCGCCGCTGCGGCAGCCTGATCATGGCGGCGGCGGATGCCAACAAGGTGCCGGCGGGCGGCGCCCTGGCCATGGATCGGGATGGTTTTTCCCATGCCGTGGGCGCGGCGCTGGCGGCGGAACCATTGGTGGAGCTGGCGCGGGGCGAGATCGCCGGCCTGCCGCCCAGGGATTGGGACAATGTCATCGTCGCCACTGGACCGCTGACATCGCCCGGCCTGGCATCGGCCATTGGCGAGTTGACGGGGGCCGAACATCTGGCGTTTTTCGACGCCATCGCGCCGATCATTTATGCCGATTCCGTCGATCTGGACCAGGCCTGGTTCCAGTCCCGCTATGACAAGCCGGGGCCGGGGGGCACCGGCAAGGATTATCTCAATTGCCCCATGACCAAATCGCAGTATGAAGCCTTCATTGCCGCGCTTTTGGCGGGCGATTTCACCGAATTTCATGAATGGGAGCGTGATACACCCTATTTCGAGGGCTGCCTGCCCATCGAGGTCATGGCCGAACGGGGACCGGAAACCCTGCGCTACGGGCCCATGAAACCGGTCGGCCTGACCAACGCCCATCAACCGGCCGAGAAGCCTTACGCCGTGGTGCAATTGCGTCAGGATAACGCCCAAGGGACGTTGTATAATCTGGTCGGCTTCCAGACCAAGTTGAAACACGGCGCCCAGGTGGAGATCCTGCGCACCATCCCCGGTCTGGAAAACGCCCGTTTCGCCCGCATGGGCGGCATCCACCGCAATACGTTTTTGAACAGCCCCGCCTTGCTGGACCGCACCTGCCGTCTGCGGGCCCAGCCGCGTCTGCGGTTCGCGGGGCAGATAACCGGCGTCGAGGGATATGTGGAAAGTGCCGCCATGGGCCTGTTGACCGGGCGCTTCGCCGTCGCCGATCGCCTGGGCCACGCCCCCGACCCGCCGCCGCCCACCACCTCCATGGGGACGTTGCTGGGCCATATCACCGGCACCGCCCGGCACCGGGATGGCAAGGCGCTGGATTTCCAGCCCATGAACGCCAATTTCGGCCTGTTCCCCCTGCTGCAACCGCCCGTGAAGAAGAAACAGCGCAAGGCCGCCTATGCCGAAAGGGCCCTCGCCGATCTGGCGGCCTGGCTGTTCCAGGGCCCGTTGACAATCAATTAGAGCGTTTTCAATTATTGAGCCTTTTCAATTCCTAAAGCCGTGCAAGCAATTCGGAATCACACCACACGACACACCGTCATCCTTGGGCGTGATACCGCTCGCTCGACTCGCCGCCGGTAACAATTCACTATTCAAAGTTCATTGGCCAAAAATGGACATTCAATCTGTGTCGAAACACCGAATGAATTCTCAGAATTGGCAGAATCTCCGCCTGTATTCCGCTGGCGTAAGGCTGGTGTTTTGCTTGAACAGCCTTCGGAAAAAACTGACGTTTTCGTAACCTGTGTTCAGAGAAATTTCTTCGAAGGGTCTATTCGTATTGACCAGGTCCACCTTTGCCGCGTCGACTCTTACCAACTGCAAGTACTTGGTTACGGTTTCGCCAGTCGCCGACCTGAAGCGTCTATTAAAATGCCGAAGGCTCATGCCTGCTTCTTTTGCCATGGCTTCCATACTAATTTTGTCGCTGAGATTGTTTTCAATCCACTCCTGAGCTTCCAATATTTTGTGATCACTATGATTTTTTTCAGGGCTAAACATCGCGAACGGTGACTGGCGGATACGATCCAGATCGACCAAGGTGCATCGAGCACTCTGCAGCGCGATTTCCCGCCCACAATATTTCCCGATAAGATACAGCGATAAATTTAGATCGGCGGTAATGCCGCCGCCACAGAACAAGCGGCCTTCGTCCGTTACCAGCAGGTCCGTTCTCAAGTCGACCTCGGGGAAGTCCTTTTTAAATTGTTTTGCCATTCCCCAGTGCGTTGTCGCGGTCTTGCCATCAAGCAATCCCGTGGATGCCAAAGTGAACGCGCCGGCGCAAACACTTGCCAGATCTGAACCCTTTTCATAGCAAATCTTGAGCCATTCAATTCTGTCGGAATGATCCTTATCCCGCGCATTAAATAGGAATCCCTGAGAGGGAAGAATAATCACGTCCGCATCTTCGATATCGTGCATGGAGCAGGCGGGTATGACTGGAACTTGATTGAGCGCCATGACCGGGCCGCCATCCGAGGTGACGATTTTCACATCAAATTCGGGCGTGGGCGCCTCCCCCATCGTCACATTCCACAACACACCCGCCTGCAGGAACATATCCATGGGCGAGGCGATGGTAGAGAGGATCGTGTTCTCCGCGGCGAGAATGACAACCTTTTTCATGGCTCAAGTGTCCCGATCAGACCTTTCCCGTCCCTTATGACGCTTACGTGGCCGAATGTCACGGCATAGGGTGCCCGGAATACCAATGCCTTCGGGACCTGTTCCAACAATTCGCCACTCATGAACACGCGAAAAAACGGAGATCAAAACGAGATGACACAAGAGATCACAATGCTATTGGCCGTTCTACTGTTCCTGTTTGTGCTAACCGCAATCCAGGTCATGCTAACCATGAAACAGTATGGAAATATAAAGGCGCTTTCCGGGCGTGATGATATCCCCCACCTGCAGCCAGGACTGGGCGGGCGGTTACATAGAGCAATCGCGAACCTCAAGGAAGGTCTTCATATATTTATACCGTTGGTGCTCCTTACGGCAATTCTTGGCGTCTCCAATGGCTATACCGTGCTTGGGGCACAAATTTATCTTGTCGCAAGAATTCTTCATGCACCTCTATATCTATCTGGAATAGTTGGTCTTCGAACGGTTGCCTTCGCCATTGGCGTGCTCGGGTTATCTTTACTTGCCTGGGGTCTATTGAGCGGACAGGCTTTAGCACTGCCCGTCCAAAACTGATCCATATATATCCTGTCGTATTCCACATGAACGGAGATTTACGGCGGGCCTCAATGGCCCCAGACTGCGGGAAAGGGCTGACATTTCGAAAAGCGGGCCGGTGTCCCGCGAGAGTTCGGACCCGACAAATGATCACTGGGGAGTATTGATATGGAAGTAACATTGTATGAATCCGGTACCTCGCGCTCCTCTCGTTGCCGCTGGACGCTTTTGGAAGCCGGTATCTCCTTCAAATCGGTGTCGAGGCCAAATCTGCAAAATAGTGCCGAGGTCAAATCAATGCATCCGCTCGGCAAACTTCCGATCGCGGTGATAGACGGCAAATCGCTTTTCGAATCCGCCGCCATCTGTACCTATCTGGCGGATCATGCGACCGAGGCTGACCTTGTTGCCGCGCCTGGCAGTTGGGGGCGAGGGCTGCATGACCAATGGATATCTTTCGTGCTGACGGAAATGGAGGTATGGCTTTGGAACACGGCGGTAAACAAATTCGGCTCCTCGACGTAGCAAGTGGAATTCAGCATGTTCAAGTATCGCCTTCATGAGAAATTGCGGAAATCAGCAGTTTCCGAATTGCCGTTATGGAAAAAAACCCCGCCCGCGAAGTATTGGTGCCGACCCTGAGCCATGGTTTTAGCCTACAATCTCATGGTGGCCACAAGGTGCGCGAACAGACCCGAGTCAAGACCAAAGCCGCCAACGGCGGTGGCCGGAGGCCAGTCTTTACGCGGGTTTGGGCGCGCGGCACAATCTCCTCCAGGAGATCGATGGCGCTGGATTTACGTCTTATCCCGCATGGAACCCCTTATGGGAATCCAAGGCAATTCCACTTGCTACGTCGAGGAGCCAAAATACTTTAGCCACGAGCGCCGGCCATTGCCGGGCCTTGGCCCGAGACGCGCTCATTTTTCGGCGAACGCGGCTCTGATTTCCGCCCGCAGCTCGGCGGGCAGAAAAGGTTTCAAGACCACCGGCACATCCTTGCCAAGCAACGCTTGGAGTTCCGACAGGTCACTCTCGATACCGGTGTAAATCGCCTTCAGCCCCGGGGCCACGAGCCGCGCCCGGCGCATCATTTCCGGTCCCTTCATGCCGCCGGGCAGCCGCAAATCCGTCAGCACCAGATCGACGTCCGGGGCCGCGTCCAAGACCGCCAGACCCTGGTGCCCGGTCCGGGCTTCCAGCACCTTGTAGCCGGATCTCCTGAGCAGGCGCTGGATCCTGGCGCGGTCGTCATCATCATCCTCGACCACGAGAATGGTATGCCTGGTTCCCAGCCCGAAACCGAACTCAATGATGGCCCAACCAGGCAGAAACATCATCAAGAAGGCCAGGGCGAGCAGGGAGGAAATGCGGGCCATATGGCCGATGTCGCGCAGGGCGTATCCCTTGCCGGTCTGCCGCACCCGTCCGGCCCGGAGTTTATCCTCTTGCTCCTGCTCCCAATCAATCCGCCGTTGACGCAGGTCTTCCAGATCCCTGATTTCGTCGCCCGTTGAACTTTCTGGGAACAGCAGCTTTTGCAATCGAGACAGAGCGAGGACGGCAAGGAAAGCCCCGACGCCTATCGATAAAACGAAGAAGTAAACCAATATGGACAAATCATCGTGCTGAGGAACCGCCCACAGGGCCAGGGGCGTGATGACGGTGATGATACCCGCCAGGGTCAAAACACCCTCGATCAAATAAAAAAGCAATTTCCCGGCTGGGTTTTGGCGGTTCATGATGTCTCGCGGCCCAAAGCCGGCTTGGCCGGCTGGTGGCCGCTCCTTCTGTTTAACTTATCCGAGCCCCCGCAGGAATTCCACATAGCATGCATTCGCCGGTGGCTCGAGACGGGGCCGTTGAAGAATAACCTCAAAGTCGTGGGTTTGTTTGCCGATCACGCCTACTCTGATAGGCTGTTTGCCGACGGAAGCAAGCGCCGATGGTGACGGACACCCGCCGATCATGACGGTTGGGGTCGCCGTGTCGTATGATTACAACGCTTTGATCGAACATGATGGTTTCACCGTCTTTCAAAAAACATGAGGTCACCAATGCGTTTTGTTATTCTCGTGATCCCCTATCTGATCGGCCGCGGCGAACGGGTCCAGCTTGCCGGGTCGGACAAAGGGCGGTTTCGGATCCTGATGGATCGTCTGCGCGAACAGATGCAATACGCGGAATCTCTCGGTTACGACGGCTTCTGCATGACCGAACAGCACATGCAGGTCGAGGGCATCGAGGCGACGACAAATCCTCTGATGTGGAATTACTTTGTCGCCCAGCATACCAAAAAGATGCGCGTCGGCCAGGTCGGAATGAACCTTACGGTCGCCAATCCGGTGAAGCTGGCCGAAGACATTGCGATGCTCGATCATTTTACGGACGGGCGCGTTTTCGCGGGCTTCTCCAGAGGTAACACCCCGCGCTGGACGAACACGTTCGGACAGCACGTAAACGTCACATCCACGCATTCGGATCATTCCGAGGCCGACAAGCGCAATCGCGCCATATTTTATGAGAACTGGCGCATCGTGAAGGAGTTGTGGACAAAGCCCACCACCAGCATTCAGGGCGATTTCTGGAAAATTCCCCCTCCCATGGAGTGGAACTTCAGGCCGACGGACGATTTTGCCGCGCACACCGTGACCGCGGACGGGCAGCTAAAGGAAATTGGCATCGTGCCCCGGCCATTCCAGGACCCCCATCCGCCGGTCTACGCCCCCTTCAGCAAAAGCATGGAATCGGTGCGGTTCTGGGCCCGCGAGGGCGGCAAAATGGTCTCCTTTGTTTCCAACCAGAACGAGCACTACATGCCCATCGTGCTGGAAGAATACCAGAAGGAGGCGGAGCGCGTGGGGCGGAACGTGACCGCGAACGACGCGGTCGCGATCGGCGCCCACCTGACGCTGGGACGGAACGCGGCCGAGTCCGACGACATCGAGCAGGGCTTTTTGGAACTTTTCAATTACGCCTACAATGCCCCGCCTTACCATGTTCCGGTCGGACGCATCTGGGGCGGGAGCAAGCAGGCCGTCCAGGACGATATCGGGCGCCTGCGCGAACTGTACAAAATCGACGAATATTTCATCTGGCACCATGTCGGGTATTTCCCGCAAGAGGTCGAAATGGCCATGCTGCGGGAGTTCGCCGACGCCGTCATCAAGATGTAAACAGGACGCTGGAGGCCGCAACTGGATGTTGACGACGTTTGGACCCCTGGCTCGGCGCAATGGCGTCAATTGGGCCGACAAGCCCGCATTTATCGCGCTCGAAAGGCAGGTGACCTGGGGCGAGTTGGATCAACGGAGCGACGCGCTTGGCCATGCCTACCGCGCCCTTGGGGTGATGCCCGGCGACCGCGTCGCGATCCTTACTCACGACGCGATCGAGGTGCCGGAATGCTTTCTCGCCGCCGCCAAAATAGGCGCCATCCGGGTTGGCCTCAATCCACGCCTGGCCGCGCTCGAGATCGCGGCCTTGATCGAGGATTGCGAGCCGGCGCTGCTTATTTATGCCGGTGAGTTCCAGGCTCTCGTCGAACTCGCGGCGCCGCAACTGGCGGCAATGAAGACCCTTCCGGCCTTCATTGGCTTCGGTGCGGGGCATGGCGCGTCCCTCGATTACGAGGAGCTGATCGCGAGGCACTCCCGCGATGGCCGGCTCGGGCAAACCCCGCACGAGCACGTCATGATCGCCTACACGTCCGGCTCGACCGGATTGCCGAAGGGCGCCATATATCCGCACGAAAAATTTCTGCGCACAATTCTGTATACCGCGATGAACGAGGGACTTGTTCACGACAGTGTTTGGTTGCAGGCGATGCCGGCGGCCGGCGTTCCAATGATGCACATGCTGCGCAATATTTTCCTCGCCTCGACCTGCGTGATACTTGGCCCCTGGAATCCCGAGCGCGCGTTGTCGATGATCGACAACCATCGCGTCACGCACTGCGTGCTGGTGCCGACCATGCTGACGGCCATGCTAAGGGTGCCGGATTTTGCAAGCTATGATGTCGGTTCCATGCAGCTCCTCGCCTATGGGGCCGCGCCATTGCCACCCGCGACCATACGCGAGGCGCTGGTGAAATTGCGCTGCCCCTTCCTGCAAATGTACGGCACGACCGAGCTGCTTGGCATGACGAACATGCTGTATCCCTCGGACCACGAACTTGGACTGTCCACGCGTCCCGAGCTGTTGTCGTCCGTCGGGCGGCCCCTTTCGTGGGTGGATGTGCGCATCGTCGATGAGGAGAACAAGGATCTGCCGGATGGCGAGATCGGCGAAGTCGTCGTGCGCAGCGATCTGGTGTTTTCCGGTTATTGGCGCGCGCCGGAGAAGTCAGGGGAGGTATTCTTCGGCGACTGGTTCCGCACCGGCGATCTCGGCCGCCGCGACAAGGCCGGCTATTTCTACATCTCGGACCGGGTAAAGTTCCGCATCAAGACCGGCGGTTACAACGTTTTCCCGACCGAGGTCGAGAACGTGTTGGCCGAACACCCAGGCATCCATGAAGTGTCCGTCTTTGGCTTGCCCGACAACGTTTGGGGGGACCGGATCGAAGCCGTGGTATCCCTGAAACCGGGCGCGGAAGTCGCCGTCGAGGCGCTCAAGGAATTCTGCAAGGACAAGATTGCAACCTTCAAGATACCCAAGCACATCGAAATTTGGGACGAACTTCCGAAAGGTTCGACCGGAAAAATCCTCAAGCGCGCCGTCATTGAAATCATGGTCGAGCGCTACGCCCGGGAAGAGACGACCGGGAACTGAAACTGAAACCTCGTCGGTGCCAGAGCAATTTTCAATTAATTGGTGTCACTATCGCGATGCCAGTGAGTTGGTTCAATTGCTCTTTCCTTATAGAGTCCGAGCGTGTTTAAAATGAACATGCTCTAGGGTCTGTTGCCATGGATGATCAACAAATCCCGCGTCCCAACATTGACGCCGGACGTATCGGCGCCTTGATCGATTGGCTGATCGGCGGCGCGCTGCCCCCAGCGCCCCTGAGCGCCATCGTCACGGAAATCTGTGAACAGCTTGGCGCGGCCGGTGTACGCCTCGATATGCTGGAAACCGGCGTCATGACGCTGCACCCCGTGGTGCCGGGCGCTCATATTATTTGGCGGAGAAAACGGCCAATTTTGGAGCAAGCCCACTCCCGCGACATTTTGCGCTCTGAAATGTTCGTCAATTCACCCTCGGACTTAGTCCTCCGGAACGGCAGGACGGTCCGTTGCCGTCTGCGTGAAGGCGAGCCAATGAACGACCATCCGTTCGTGGAGCACCGGCGGATGCGCGGTTACAGGGATGCCATTTTCTTCCCCTTGCCCCAGACCACGGGCGAACGCCACGTTTTTGCCGCCTTTACCAAGGAGGAAGACGGCTGGACGGACGCCGAATTTGACGCTTTGCGGCAAATTCAGGCGCCATTCGCACGCGTGCTCGAAGCCAAAACCCTTGCGACGAGCACTGAAACCCTTCTATCGACTTACGTTGGGCGCGGCGCGGGCGGCCGGATATTGAACGGTCAAATCGAACCCGGCGACATCGATGAAATTTCGGCGGTGATTTTCTTTGCCCACTTGAAGAATTTCACCAAGCTGTCGAACGAAGTGCCGGCACGACAGGTCATCCAAACCCTGAACCGGTTTTTCGCGACCTTCGAGGGCTCGATCCGGGAGCAGCGCGGGGAGATACTGAAATTCGTCGGCGATGGCATCCTGGCGCTTTTCCCGACACCGGACGACTACCACGCGCAAAAAGCGGCGGTCCGGGGCGCCCTGATTTCAATCGACACCGCGCGGGAGACTTTGAACTCCCTGGATGACTTTCCCGGCTTTCGGGCGGCGCTGCATGTTGGCGATGTCGCCTATGGCAATGTCGGCGGCCGGGAGCGTCTGGACTTCACCGCCATCGGGCCGACCGTCAACTTCGCCGCCCGGCTGCTCTCCCATGCCTCCGAGATCGACGCGGATCTTGTCGCCTCCGATGCCGTCACCCGCTATATCGATGACCGCAAGTTCGAGAAACAGGAGAGTTCCTTCAAGGGTTTCATGGGAAAGCATGGGCTGGCGATAATTGCGGCAAGGAATTCCTAGGCTTATTTTCGGATGTATTGCGCGCGCAAGTGGTCGTGGACTCCGCGGGTGCGCCTTCGTAGAGTCAAAACATTGTTCAATCTTGCCCTGGGGAAAACCATATCGTGGCTTCGAAGCGTGTAGAGCGGCGTTTGGCGGCGATTTTATCCGCCGACATGGTTGGCTATTCCCGGCTAATGGAAGCCGACGAGGCCGGCACGATCGCCCGCCATGGCGCCCATAGAAGCGAGCTCATCGATCCTAAAATCACGGCCTATAACGGACGCATCGTGAAGACCACGGGTGACGGCATGCTGGTGGAATTCGGCTCCGCCGTCGATGCGGTCGAATGCGCGGTTGATATTCAACGGGCCATGGGCGAGGGGCAGGCGGAACAGAGGGAGGAACAACGCATTCAATACCGCATCGGCATCAATGTCGGCGATATCGTTATCGACGGCGACGACATTCTGGGCGACGGCGTGAACATCGCCGCGCGCCTGGAAGGCTTGGCGGAGCCGGGGTCGATCTGTATTTCGGACGATGTGATGCGCCAGGTCCGGGGCAAGCTGGACGCGGCGTTCGATGATGGGGGAAGCCAGAAAGTTAAGAACATCACCCAGGCCATCCACGTCTGGCGCTGGGCCGGCCTGGCGAAAAGTGCGGTGGCGAGTGCGACAGCCTACACGGCAGAGAGCGTCGCGGAGAACGCGGCGGACGGCAACATGGATATGTCTCTCAAGTCGCTGATCGATGCCATCGAGCCGCCGACATTAGCCGTGTTGCCCTTCCTGAATATGAGCCGCAACGAGGATCTGGAGTTCTTCTGCGATGGCTTGACGGAAAGCCTTATTACCGATCTCTCCCGCTCTCTTCGGATCGCGGTGTCGGCGCGGAATTCGAGTTTTGCCTTCAAGGGCCAGACCGTCGATATCCGCGAGGCGGCGGCGAAACTGGGCGTGTTCTACCTCATTGAAGGCAGCGTGCAAGCCATGGGCGCGCGCATGCGCGTTAATGTGCAATTGATCGATTCAACGACCGGCGACCATATTTGGGCGGACCGCTTCGATCGCACGATGGATGATCTGTTCGCCGCGCAGGATGAATTGTGCAGCTTGATCCTGTTCGAAACGGATGCGGCGATATCCTTTGGCGAAATTGCGCGAACCATGAAGGCACAGTCGGGTAACGAGGACGTTTTACGGCATGTGCGGCGCGCCATTCACCACTATTCCCAATACGACCAGCAAGGGTTTATCAGTGCCCAGCGGGAAGCCGACATCGCAAATTCCATTGATCCGGATCTTGTGATTGGCGCGACCTTCGCCGTGGCGGCGCGGGCGCAACTGGTGCTGCATGGTTGGACCGCCGATAGCCATGCACTGATCGAAGAGGCATTGAAAATCTGTGGTGAAGCAATTGCCCGAAATCCGAAAGCGGTGGGAATTTTTGCAAACCGGGGTATGATTTATCTCGCCAACCGCGCCTTCGACCTGGCAATCGCGGACACTGAACACGCCGTGGAATTGTTCCCGGGCGTCGGTCCCGCGCAACACAGCCATGCCCGCGCCTTGATCGCCAAGGGACGGTTTGACGAGGCCTTTCGCGCGGCGACGATGGCAATCAGATTGCAGCCGAATGTATTTCCGTATTTCCTGCTCACTCTCGGCTACGCATGCCTGTTGGGCAACCGCCATGCGGACGCGGTTCTGGTGTTGCGGAAGTTTCGTGAACTGGCGCCTCATCTCACCCATGGAATTGCCATGTTGGCGGCGGCGTTGAGCGCCAACGGGCAGCGCGACGAAGCAGGGAATGTCGCCGTGGCGGTGATGAAAATCGACCCAAATTTGACGATTGGCGATGTGCTGCGTCCCTATCCCATGCAGGATCCGGCCCATGTCGATAAGCTGGCGGGATATCTTTTAGAAGCAGGGCTGCCGAAATAGCGCATTTTCAATGCAGTCCGAACCGCCCGCTTCCCCGGTCCGTTGAAGAATTTCCGATGGTCTTTTAAAAGGTCACGGGAACGGTGCGGGCGCCGCGGACCTGGCCGGCCGACCAGGTGACGGCCGCCGGGTCGCTGAGTTCGAATTCAGGAATGCGCGAGAACCAAACGCCAAGCGCGACTTCCATCTCCAGCCGCGCGAGGTTGGAGCCGGCACAGCGATGGAAGCCGATGCCGAAGGCGACGTGGCGGTTCTTTTCCCGGTCGATGATGTAGTCATCCGGGTTCTCGAATACCGCCGGATCCCGGTTCGCCGCCGGCAGATTTAGGATCAGCCGTTCGCCGCGCTTGACCGTGGCGTCGCCATGTTGCACATCCTCCATGGCGATCCGGCCGGCGGAAACCGGCGCGTGCAGGCGCAGCATCTCCTCGACCGCGCCGGCCAGCAGGCCGGGCTCCGCCGCCAGGCGCCGGCGGTCCTCGCGATTGGCGGCGAAATGCAGCAGCGACGAGCCGATGGTGCTCCAGGTGGTATCGATGCCCGCCGACAGCAGCAACACGCACATGTTGATAATTACCTTGTCCGACACCGGTTCGCCGGCAATATCCTTGGTCAAAAGTTGCGAGATAAAATCATCGCCCGGTTGCGCCCGACGCCCGGCGACCTGTTCGGCGAAAAAGTCGCGTATGATCCGGTAGTTGTCGGCGCGCAGTTGGTAATCGGAGGCGCCGAATTCAATGAAGCCTTGGACCCAGCCGACGAATTCATCCGCCTGTCCCGGATCGATGCCCAGCATATGACCGATCACCCTGGGGGAAATTTGCCGGGCATAATCCTCGGCCGCATCGCAGGCGCCAGCCGCGATGAAGCCGTCGATCAGTCCGTGGCATAGCTGTTCGGTAAAGGGCCTGTGGGTTTCCACCGCCTTCGGCGTGAAGAACGGCAGCAGGAGACGCCGCAGAGGGATGGAGTCCGGCGGGTCCTTGGTGATGGGGGGCAGTAGATCGGTATTGTAATCGGCCAGCAGGTCCTTGCCCTCCTTGATGGGCAGGATGGTCGGTTGGCGGTTGGAAAGCTCCGGCACCTTTCTGATCAGCGATTGCACGTCCTCGTATCGGGTCGCCATCCAGGCCCCGCCCCAACGGTCCGTATGCGCCATGGGACAGCGTTCCCTTATATCCCGCCAAATCGGTCCGGGATCCTCGGTGTAGCCCGGATCGAGAATATCAAAGTCCGTCGTCCAGTCCGTGACCGGTGTCCGCTCGTCCATGCTGGCTCCCCTTGATGTCCTTGCCGCCGCCCCTGATATGCCATTGCCGGATCTCGGAAATTG
The DNA here is from genome assembly GCA_046582595.1 of Alphaproteobacteria bacterium. GTDB lineage: Bacteria > Pseudomonadota > Alphaproteobacteria. Next base: position 15,180 of record JAYGEB010000317.1, read on the forward strand.
CCAGCGGGCGGCGGTTGTTTGGTCGTGCCGTTAACGGATCAGTTGCGTCTCTCCGATCAATTCCGCGATTTCCCGGCGCAGCAGGAATTTTTGAATCTTGCCGCTCGGCGTCATGGGAAATGCATCGCGGATTTCGAGCCGCTCGGGCAATTTCCAGGCGCTGATCCGCTTGGCCCGCAAAAAACTCACCATCTCCTCGAACGTCAGGCTCTCTCCCTGGGCGCAGATGACATAGGCACAGACCCGTTCCGAAAGCACCGGGTCGGGCATGGCGACGCAGGCGACATTATCGATCTTGGCATGGGTGAAGAGCAGTTCCTCGATTTCACGGGCGCTGATGTTGGCGCCGCCGCGAATGATCATGTCTTTCTTGCGGCCGACGACGTTGAGGTAACCCTCGCCGTCCAGGGTGCAAATATCGCCGGTGGCATACCAGCCGTCGTCGAGGTTCACCAGGCTGGTGGTTTCACCATCCTTGTAATAACCCGCATGCCGCGCGGCGGACCGGATATGCAGTTCGCCCTCGCTCTCGCCATCCTCATTGGGCTCCAGCGGCTCCCCGGTCTCGACATCCACCAGGCGCCCTTCCACGCCCGGAATGAGCCGGCCATCGGTGCCGTAACGCCGGGCCATGGGCGCCCCGCGGGAGACGGCGCTGTTGATCAGGGTTTCGGACGAGCCATAAATCGCGGAGACAAAAAGCCCAAAGCCCTCGTCGGCCTGCTTGACCAGCTCCCGTGGAATGGGCGCGCCACCGCAGGCAAAGGTCTTCAGGGAGCGGAGCTTTTGCCGGCTGGCGTTCGGCGCGTTCATCAGGCCATGCAGGAATGGCGTCGCCGACAGGGTATAGCTGCACTGCTCCGAGGCAATCAGCTCGACCGCCGCTTCGGCGTCCCAATGTTCCTGCCATACCGCCGTCAGCCCATATTGCACCGGCAGCCGCGCGCCAACGATGAGCGCGGTGGAGTGGCCGATCGGCGAGGCCATGAAAATAACATCGTCGCCGTCGAAATCGAAAGTTCCGCGCAATTGGGCGGTGGCGGCGCCCATGGTGTTGTGGGTGTGCATGACGCCCTTGGGCTCCGCCGTCGTGCCCGAGGTGAACATCAAGGTCGCCACCATGTTGGGGTCCGGCCGTAGCTGCTCGATGGTGGCGTGGGGGACCTCGTCCTCCCAAGGTTTGCTCAACAATTCATCGAAGCGCCGCATGCTGTTCGGCGCCTCATCGGCGGCAACGAAGACATGCTTCAGATGCGGCAGTTCCGGCCAGAGTTCGGTCACCATCTCGGCATAATCAAATTTGCGGTAGCGGCCGGGTATCAGCAAAAGCGCCGTCTCGGCATAACCAAGGATGTAGCCCACTTCAGTGTGGCGGTAGA
>JAYGEB010000360.1:0-4029 GCA_046582595.1 Alphaproteobacteria bacterium
CACAATGACCAAAATGGTCAGCGCGCCGACAAGTCCGGCACGAATTTGCAATCTGGGAAAGTCGATCGCCGCAATGACCGCCCTATTCATTCCGCGGCGGTTCCGAACGGCTAATCCGGGTTGGCGTTGTCATATCGAAGATCCGGTTCAGGCCGCAACCACCGGCCCATCGCCGACAATGGTCACGCGGTGCATGACCCGGCGTTTCGCCAGATCATAAGGCGTGACCCGGTGCATGGTACAACGGTTGTCCCACATCACGATGTCGTCACGAGACCAGCGGTGAAGGTAGATAAATTCATCCCGGCCCGCGAATTGGTTCAATTCCGCGATCAGGCGCACGGCGTCATCGCCGTCCATGCCTTCGATGGCATCGTTGTAGATGGGGCTGATAAACAGCGAGGTCCGCCCGGTGACGGGATGGCGGCGCGCCAGGGGTTGCCAAACCGGCGGCATGGCCCGGCGTTCCGCTTCCGTCAGCGGCTTGATCGGCCCCAGGGTCGCCAGATGGCCGAAATCGTGGCGCGCCCGGCGCCCGGATATCCGTTGTCTGGTGGCCGCGTCCAAGGCGTCATGAACATCGTACATATTGGTGAACCAGGTCTCGCCCCCCGCCGCGGTGATTTCGATGCCATGCAGGATCGAGCCCATGGACGGCACGGGACGGTAGCTGGAATCCGTATGCCAGCGCTGAGCCAAGGAGATTTGCGCCACCGAAGGATGATCCGGCGTCATCAGGTTGCCGTCATCATCAACATTCGAGACCCGGAAAATCTCCCGCGCGCTCTGGGATTTGATGATCTCCTGGTGGTGTACCTCCAATTCGCCAAAGGCCCGGGCAAAGGTGATTTGCTGCCGGTCGCTGATCGGCTGGTTTGGGAATACCAATACCAAATGCTCCATCCATGCCCGATGGAGGGCCTGAAATGTGTCTTCAGCCAATGGCGAGGCCAGATCAAGACCCCGCACCTCCGCCCCCAGGGCAGAGGACATGGGCCGTATGGTCAATTCGGACGCCGTTCCGTCATTGGCGATGGACATATGCATCTGCCTCTATTGCTGTCGCGCGGCCAAATTGTATCGCAAGCGCGGGCCGGGAGACAGGCGCTATTTGGCGTAGGGAAAACACGCCGCGCGGTCGAGGGTCAGGCCGAAATGCCGGCCCAGGACCTGGATCGCCTCCGCATGGCCGGTGTAGGGATCGCCGTTCTTGGCGCCGACGATGATGCTGCGAAATCCCGGCGGTTTTTCCCCGTCGGGCGGCAGCATGGCGGTGACCAGACCGGCCCCGCCATTGTCGCGCAGGGTCAAAAACCGCGGCATGGCCCGCAGCAGATGCGCCGCGAGGCCGATGTTCTGCTCGATGAAGACCGCCGATGTGGGCTTGTAGCTCGCCGTGGCGGTGTCCCTGGCGCGGCGGAAATGCTTCTCCACCGCATGCCCCATGAGACCGGCTTCCTGTTCCGCCTCCACCTCGGTCTCGATCCGGAACCAGGTCGTCCCGCCCGGACCGTCACAAACATATTTCATCGCCGCACCCCATTCGCCTCCGGGCCGCCGGCAGTGTACCCCAGAGCATGTTCCTATTAAACATGTTCGGACTCTTAAGCAGAGAGCCATTGAACCAATCGCTTGGGTCGCGAAAGCGACTCCGTTTGATTGAAAATTGCTCTAGCCTTTGCAGCCGTGCCACAAGGGAGCCAACCATGACCTATACCGTGATCGCCCGCTGCGCCCGAACCGGGCAACTGGGTATCGGCATCGCCACCTATTCCCTGGCCGTGGGCGGCTACTGCCCCGCCATACGCGGCGGCCTGGGCGCGGTCTCGACCCAGGCCTTCGTGAACCTGAAGCTGGGAACCCTGGCATTGCGATTGCTGGAGACGGGCTTCGCGCCCGCCAAGGCGATGGCGGAATTGCTCGATGATGATCCGCGGTCCGGCTACCGGCAGCTAGGCATCGTCGATGCCGAGGGCGGCACGGCCGTCCATACGGGCGCCAACACCCGGCCCTGGTCGGGCCATATCACGGGAGACGGCTTTATCGCCATGGGCAATGTATTGGCCGGCGAAGGGGTTCTCGCCGCCATGGCGGAGGCCTTCACGCGGAACATTGGCGAAGATTTGGATCAGCGTCTGTTGACCTGCCTGGAGGCGGGACGCGACGCCGGCGGCCAGCAAACCGCCGATGGCGCCCATCTCAACGAACGCTCCGCCGCCGTGATGACCCATGACCACCGGGATTACGCCCATATCGATCTGCGCGTGGATGTCCATGAGAGCGCCGTGGATGAATTGCGCCGGGTCCATGGCGTCTACAAACCCTTCGTCCCCTACTATCGGATGCGCCACGAACGGCCCGAAGAAACGCCGGCCCAGGATGTCTGGGCGGCCGAGAATTTACCGTAGGAGGCCGCCGGCCGGCAGTATATTTAAGGCTGGAAATCCACGCTTGCATGCGCTTGGGCGATCAGATCCGTGGAACGGGGGCTGACGCCGTGGTCATTGGCGATCGTCCGCCAATTTCCGATCGCGGCCCGCACCCGCTCTATTACCTGCCCTGCGGCAGGTTGCTTCATGCTGGCTTGCCGGCCCAGTTCCAGCAAGTGGGCACGGGTAATATCCTTGCCATGACCGAGCACGGAACTTGAATGCTCGCCGCCCGGCCCGGACGACCAGGTCAGGTCATAGGCGGGAGCGAGGTTCCAGGTTCCATCCCGCCGCATCAGGAAACTGAATTGGCGGGCATGATCATCCCGGTTGTGCGACAGCACATTGAAGACGGCGAGGGTAAACATGCCCTCGCAATCCCGCTGATCCCGCGTCAGGGAGCGGGTCAACATTATGAGATCCTTGTAGTCCAGGGCCGGCAGGCGGATGTCCGAATAAAGCAGGCCGGAGGCCGTATGGACATGGACCCGGCGCCCGCCATCCCGGTCGAAACGCCGGCTGGCGAAATAGCGCCGCCCGTCTTCGCCAGGCACCAGTCTTGCCTCCGCCATGGCCACGCCGGCTTCCCCGGCCATGACGGCATAGGCCATTTCAATGGCGGCGATATCGGGAGGATCACCGGGACCGGGAAATTTAACCACATAGTGGGCATGATCGTCCGGTACGTCGTCGCGACCGTGAACGGCGTGACCATGGACATCCATGGCAACCAGGGCCTTGGGACGCGCGCCGCCCGGAGAGCGGCCCGCCCGCCCCAGGGCGGACAGCACCTGCCCAACATCGCCTTGCAAGACAAGCCGGGCGTCATCGGCAAGCGCCTCCAAATCGACCGCGCCCTGGCCCGTTCCCCATGGCGTGATCGCCGGGGCATAACAAAGGCCGCCGATGCCTCCGCTCGCCACGCATGCCAGCCGGTCCAGCGGGGTCAGGGTCGCCGGATCAATTCCGAGCTGCCGGGCGCGGCGGTCCAACAGCAACCGGCCCCAGCCGTCGGGCAAACTATCGTGGAAGACGCCATGCAACCCCTCGAATTCGGACGCCATGTGCGAACGCTGAAGCCCTGACGCGGTGCGGTGGTGTATGGGGGAAATTTGCAGGTCCGCATCAAGGAAACGTTCGTCATATTGCAGATAGGCCACGCCGTCCCGGTACCCGAGTTGGCCGACGGGTTGAATATCTTCCCCGTGCCAATGCAAGGTGACATCAAGCGGCGTGCCGGCGGCAAGCTTCACGTGATCCGGCCCCGCTTGGGTGTTTTTCGATCATCCAAAACCTGCGCCATGGTCTCGAACGGCTGCGCAAGCAGCAGATTTTCGAGCGCGGCTTCATCCCTCATCGTGACCGCGAGGCGAATGAACGAAACCAGGGAAATTTGTCCCGTCCGTTCGAACTTTTTCAATGTGCCCAGAGCAACGCCGCTGCGCCGGGCCAGCCCTTCCAATGTCAGGCTTCGCGCCAGGCGGAGGCGTCTTAGCCGCGTGGCGAGCGTGGCCGCGATATCCTCGCAGGACAACATCATAAAGGTCATTGTGATATCCGTTATATAAATAAAATGGGGCTGACCCAGATAACTACGATT
>JAYGEB010000438.1:0-13968 GCA_046582595.1 Alphaproteobacteria bacterium
CATATCGGCGCTGATTTCCAAGAACGCCGGCGGCGGCGCCACCAACGCCAAGATCGCCGCCGCGCGGCAGCTTGGCCTGCCCGTCATCATGATCGCCCGGCCAAAAGCCGGTAATGCGCCCTTGGTCACGGAGGCCGGGGCGGCGATGGCGTGGCTGCGGTCGCAGACGAATTAACCCTTCGGACGCAGAATATGCCGATGATCGGCGGCATAGAGCCGGCTGTCCGTGGCTTCCTCGCCGTCCAGTACGCGGCCAACCAGGACCAGGGCCGTGCGGGTCAGTTTCGCCGCCCGGGTCTTCTCGCGGATATCGGCCAAGGTGCCCCGAATGATCTGCTGATCCGGCCAGGTGGCGCGATAGACCAGGGCCACGGGGCAATCGGCGCCGTAATGGGGGATCAGATCGCGGCAAACCTGGCGCAAATTACGGGCGGAGAGATGGATCGCCAGAGTGGCGCCGGACCGGCCCAGGCTGGCCAGGTCCTCGCCTGGCGGCATGGCCGAGCTTTTCATCGCCGTGCGGGTCAGGATGATGGTCTGAGAGACGTCCGGAAGGGTCAATTCCAGACCCAGCGCGGCGGCGCAGGCGGCGAAGGCGGGCACGCCCGGCGTGATGGTGTAGTCAATATTCAGCGGTTTCAAACGCCGGATCTGTTCCCCAATGGCGCCATAGAGGGATGGATCGCCCGAATGCACGCGGGCGATGTCCCGTCCTTGCGCATGTGCCTGTTCCATTTCCGCCATGATCTGGTCCAGATTAAGGGGCGCGGTATCGATCACGCGGGCATCCTTGGGCGCGAAGGCGACAACCTCCCTGGGCACCAGGGAACCGGCATACAGGCAGACCGGGCAGGCGGCGATCAGATCCCGCCCGCGCAAGGTGATCAGGTCGGGGGCGCCCGGACCGGCGCCAATAAAATGCACCGTCATGCGGGGACGTCCTTTTTGGCCTTGGCCCCATAGCCGCGCGGGGTATAGACGGACCAGGCGCCGTTGCCCCGCTTCCGCGCCCTGGTCTGGGAGGAACCGACCATGACCAGGGTCAACATATCCACATCGTCCACCTTCAGTTCCTGCAAGGTCAGCACCGACAGGGTTTCGCCCAGCCGTCCCAGATCGCGGGCCAGAATGACCGGGGTATCTTCGGGCCGGTGCCGCAGCAGGATATCCCGCGCCAGAGCCAACAGGTCGCGGCGGCGCTTGGAGACCGGGTTATAGAAGGAGATGACGAAATCACCCACCGCCGCCGCCTCCACCCGCTTCAGGATATCGGCGCGCGGGGTCAGCAGATCGGAGAGTGAAATGGCGCAGAAATCATGCCCCAGGGGCGCGCCCGCTTTCATTGCGGCGGCCTGCATCGCCGAAATGCCCGGCGCGAGATCGATGGAGATGCGGTCCCAATGGCTGGGCGCATCGGCCCGGTCCAGCAGTTCGTGGGCCAGGGCGCCCATGGCATAGACGCCCGCGTCGCCGGATGAGACCAGGGCCACGTTGCGCCCGGCCGCCGCCAGTCCGATCGCCGCGCGGACCCGCGCCTCCTCTTCGCCCAAGGCAAAGGCCCGGCATTCCTTGCCGGCGGTCAGATCTGCGATCAAATCCAGATACAAGCCATAACCAACGACCACATCGGCGCGGCGTATCGCCGCCTCCGCCGCGCCGGTGCGCCAATCCGCCCGTCCCGGCCCAATGCCGACCACGGACAAATGGCCTTGCGCCATGCCCAACCTCATGGCGTCGATGACGCCGTCCGATCTGGCGATGGCGCAGGTCGCCCGCCGGCTCTTGCGCTTCTCCACGATCAACCGTCCGCCCGCCGCAAGGGCGGCGGCCTCCGCCACGCCGCTGACGCCAACCTCCCGCTTCACGATGGCGGAGGGATTGGCCAGGCGGGCTTCCTGGGCCTGCAGGGCGGGCAAATCAAAGAAACGGGCGGGAATTTCAAAATGCCTCGCGGCGGCATGCACGGCGGCTTCGTCCATTTTCAAATCCAAGGAGAAGACACCGGCCAGGGACAACGCCGGCAGGTTTTCCGCCCCGAGGGTATCGGTGATCAGTTGGATCAATTCCCCTCCCTCCGCGCCCCGTTCGCAGCCCACCCCCAGGGCCAAATCCTGGCGGTGATAGACCAGGTGCCGACCGTTTCCCGCCAAGGATTCCTTGGCAATCGTTATACGCAAGGCGCCGTTATCGGAGAACGGGATTTTACTTGCCGACAGCCAATCGCAGGCGCCGTCCAGGACCACCCGGTCACCGTCGCGCAGGGCAACGGCGAAGGCCTTCATGTCATCGGGATTAGCCAGGCGCCAGCCCGGCGGCGGATCGTCCAGGGCCACGCCAAAAAGATTGTCGCTGGCCGTCGTAATGGCCGCCTGGACGCCCAAAATATCGCCGATCCGCCGTGCCAGATCGTTGCCGCCGTGATGACCGCCAAGCAGGGGGACAACGGCGCCGCCGTCCTCGGCCACCGACAGGACCGGAATATCACTTTGTTTGCCGCCCAGAACGGGCGCCAGATGGCGGATGACGATGCCGGCGGCGCACAGGGCGACCAGCGGTTCATCGCCCGCGAAAAGCCGACGCAGGGCGGTGGCGGTATCGTCGAAGGGCCGGACGTCGGGGTCCTCCACCCGCCGGGCATAGCCATGAATGACGCCGCCCAATTCCGCCCGCAGGCGGCGCGCCGTGGCCAGCCCCGCATGGCTCAGAACCAAGTAATTCATGGTCCCACCCGCCGCCGGCGCACCAGGATCATGGCAAAGTAGGGCACGTCCGCCGGGTCCACGTCCGCCAAGGAACGTATCCGCTGTTCCGGCATGGTGGCATGCGCCACGTAAATGGCGCCGTCCAGCAAATCCAGATCGCGTAGAATATCGATGATCTTAGCCGCGTGGCGTCCCAGCTTGATTATCGCGGCCGCATCCGCCAAGGCCAGACGGGCGCGCAGATCGGCTTCCGCCATGGTCGCGGGAAGTACGCACAAAGCTTCGTCGCGCGCCACGAGCGGGGTTAGGGAGACCGCGGCGCAGGCCGTCAGCGATGATATCCCCGGCACCACCTGGACCGGAAATTCATCCCCCAGGCGGTCGAACAGATACATGAAGCTGCCATAGAAAAACGGGTCGCCCTCGCAGATCGCCGCAACGTCGTCGCCGGCCCGGAGATGGCCGCCAATTTCCGCCGCCGCCTGGTCATAGGTTGAGCGGCCGGAAAACCGTTTGGTATCCAGGGGTATGCGGATTTCGATTTCCCGCCGCCCGGGCGGTATGTGCGGCGCGGCGATGGCGCGGGCCAGACTATCCCCGGCCTCGGGCGCGGGATAGGCGATCACCGGCGCGTTTTGCAGGATTTTGTGGGCTTTCAGAGTAATCAGATCGGGATCGCCGGGCCCGACGCCAACACCATATAGAATTCCGCTCATGTTTTGCGGCCCCTGTACTGGCTGACCGGATGGAGGGCGCGCCGGGCGTGCAGAGTGCCCATGGCATCCATGTGCGAGATGGCGATCCGCGTCATGCCGCCGCCCTTGGCGCGGAGGAAACGGAACAATGCCGCCTCTCCTTCCATGCTGACCGCGTTGGCCACCAAGCGTCCGCCCTTGGGCAGGGCCCGCCAACAGGTCCGCAACAGCGTGTCATCGCCCACGCCGCCGCCAATGAAAACGACATCCGGCCTGGCCAGGCCTTTTAGCGCTCCAGGCGCCGCACCCTCGACGATCTGCAAATTACCCGCGCCCAGGCTCTCACCGTTGGCGCGGATGTTGGCGATCCGTTCGGAATTCCGTTCGATGGCGATGGCCCGCGCCGTGGGCTCGGCGCGCAGAAATTCGATGGCGATGGAGCCGGCGCCCGCGCCCACGTCCCACAGCACCTCGCCCGGACCGGGAGACAGGGCGGCAAGGGTCACGGAGCGGACCTCCCGTTTGGTCAATTGGCCGTCGTGTTGAAAGAATTCGTCCGGTAACCCGGCGGGCCGCATCAGGCGCGGGGCGCCGACGTCGCCGGCAAGGCAATGCAGGGCGATGGTGTTCAAATCCCCCACCTTGCGCCGCCAGGTTTGGGCCGTGCCGTCGTGCCGCCGCTCGCGCGGGCCGCCCATGTTTTCGAAGACCGACATCTTTGTTCCGCCATACCCCGACCGCCGCAACATCGCGGCGACGTCTTTGGGCGTGCCGCCGTTCTCGCTCAGAACCAGCAGCCGGGCATTGGGGCGCAAATGCAGGTTCAGCAGGCCCAGGGGGCGGCCGTGCAGGGTCAGGCAATCAACCTCCGCCAGGGGCCAGCCCAGACGGGCGCAGGCCAGCGAATATGCGGATTGATGCGGGATACAGAGGCATTGCGCCATGCCGAACTCCCGGCACAGGGTGACGCCAATGCCATGAGACATGGGATCGCCCGTGGCCAGGACGCAGACCTGTTTGCCCTTGAGTTGCCCGATCCTGGCGACGGTTTCGCGCAGAGGATTATCCCACTGCTCGCGGGGGCGGGGATCGTCGCCCAGCATGGCCAGATGCCGCGCGCCGCCAAAGAACACCTCCGCGCCGTCCACCGCCGCGCGGGCCGATGCGTCGAGCCCGGCCAGGCCATCTTCACCGATGCCGATAATGGACAGCCAGATCCCGCTCATCAGGCTGTCCGGGCCAGGGCGTTCAGGGCGGCGGCGGCCAGGGCGCTGCCGCCCCGGCGGCCCCGAAGGGTGAGATAGGGAATTTCCAGGGCGCTGGAAATCAATGCCCCTTTCGCCTCCTCGGCGCCGACGAAACCAACCGGAAAGGCCAAAATCACCGCCGGATGGGGCGCGCCGGCGGCCAATATTTCCAACAGGCGGAACAGAGCCGTCGGCGCATTGCCGATGCAGACGACGGCGCCCGAAAAATCATTCCGCCAGCGTTCCACGGCCACGGCGGAACGGGTCTCGCCGCGGGCCTGGGCGGTTTCTCTAATGCCATCGTCATTCAAGGTGCAAATGATGCGGTTTCGCGCCGGCAATTTGGCCCCGATGATGCCGTGGCGGACCATCTCGACATCCACCAAAATCGGCGCGCCGAATTGCAAGGCGGCCCGGCCAGCCCCCACGGGATCGCCGCCCCAGGCCAGATCGCCGGGCAAATCGGTCATGCCGCAGGCATGGATCAGGCGCACGGCGACCTCATGCAGGCATTCGGGCACATTGGAAAAATCCGCCTCGTCCCGCACGATGGCGAAGGAGCGCTCATAAATTGCGCCGGGATCGCGCAGGTAGTCGTATGCGGCCGGATCACCCATGACGGCGCTATTTCTTGACCATGCCGCGCGGGCCCAGGGGATGGTCCGCGTGCGGATAGGGATGGTGGTCATGGCCATGATCGTGGCCGTGGTCATGGCCATGGTGAACATGCTCCATCGGGTCGAAATCTCCGTCCGCGATCTTGGCGGTGCCGATGCCTTCCACGTGATGGTGATGGCTTTCCTGGGGCAGGCCGATCTCCGCCTCGAAGCCTAGAACCTGTTCCCGGTATTTGCACATCTGGCAGTTCATGTTGTTGGCGCCCTCCAAGGCCTCCCGCACCCGGTCGGCGAAGGCATCCAGAACCAACGGATGGCCGTTCAGATAAGGCGCCTTGATGAATTCAATATCCGGGTGTTGGGCTGCGACCCGGTCGGTAAAATGATAGATGCGCCGCACCAAAATGCCGGTGAAGAGAAAATAGGGAAAGACGATAATCCGCTTGTAGCCCAGCTTCGCCGCATGCTCCAGGGCCGGCTCCACCAGGGGAAAGGTGACGCCGGAATAGGCCACTTCGGCCCAGCCGAAACCGATACCTTCCCACAACAGGCGGCAGACCTTGGCGATATCGGAATTGGCGTCCGGGTCCGAGGCGCCCCGGCCGACCACCACCAGCAAGGTTTCCTCGACCGGGATATGCTCGCCCGCCCCGGCGATGGCCTCGCGCACCCGGTCGCCGGCGGCGCGGATCAACTTCATGTCCATGCCCAGATCCCGGCCGTAGGTGATCTCCAATTCCGGGTGCCGGGCCGCGTAGGTGTTGATGACCGAGGGCAAGTCGTTCTTCACATGGCCGGCCGCGAACAGCATGGCCGGCACGGCGATGATGCGTTTGTTGCCGCGCTGGCGCAGGGCGTCGAGCCGCTCGCGGATGATCGGCGTGGCGAATTCCAGGAAGCCGCTGTCCACGTCATATTGCGGCAGGCGGGCGCGGATGCCGTCCGCCACGCTTTGAAATTCCCTGACCGCGTTTTCGTCCCGGCTGCCGTGGCCGCATACCATGATCCCAATGTTCGTCATAATTGCCTCGATCACTCAATTTAATCCATCCGCGGCACTTGCCCAGGGCCGGTTAATCCGGCATTCCTGATGCTCCCGCGGCATAGCTTGGTTATCTCCATCGTGGACTTGATCGTTCCCATATTCAGCCCCGGCGATTGGCGCCTTGGCATCGCGGCGGTCGTTCTCGCCTATGGGCTGGATTGGCTGTTGGGCGATCCCAAATGGCTGTATGGCCGTATCCCTCATCCCATCGCCTGGATCGGCGCCCTGATCGCCTGGCTGGAAACCCGCCTGCGCGATCCCAAGGCCGGGCCGGGCCGGCAGGTCGAACGCGGCGCCATGCTGGCCGCCGTCGTGGTCTGCCTCTGCGTTATTGCCGGCAGTCTCATGCAATGGCTGGCGGCGAAGAGCGGCCATGGTTGGATCATCCTCGGCGCCATCGGCGCCATATTTATCGCCGCCCGCGGACTGCACGACCATGTCCGCGCCGTTTCCCGCGCCTTGCGCCAGGATTTGGACCGGGGCCGTCAGGCCGTCGGTCAAATCGTCGGACGGGACCCGGCCGATCTGGATGAAGCCGGCGTCAGCCGGGCGGCGATCGAATCCCTGGCCGAGAATTTCTCCGATGGCGTGGTCGCGCCCCTGCTCTGGTTCCTCGCCTTCGGCCTGCCGGGCCTGCTGGCCTACAAGGCGATCAACACCATGGACAGCATGATCGGGCACCGCAGCCAACGCTATCTCTATTTCGGCCAATTCGCGGCCCGCCTGGACGATGTGGCGAACTGGCCGGCGGCGCGGATCACCGCTTTCCTGCTCTGCCTTGGCGCCTTGATCCTGCCCGGCGCGCGCGGCGGTGGGGCCTGGCGCACAATGTGGCGGGAGCATGGCAAGCAACTCTCCCCCAATGCCGGCTGGCCGGAGGCCGCCATGGCCGGCGCCCTGGGCATCGCCCTGGCCGGGCCGCGGGTTTATGGCGGCGTGGCGCTGGACGGCGCCTGGATCGGCGATGGCCGGCGCCAGGCCACGCCGGCCGATATTGCGCGGGGCTGCCAATTGTACCGCTGCTGTAGCGCGATAATTGGCCTGACCCTGCTGTTGGCCGTATTGCTTTAACTCAAGCGGCATGGGCGATCTCCAACATCCGGTCTAGGTCCAGATGGGTTTCAAGATGACGGGCAAGCGCGTCCAAGGTCTTATCGACCAAATGGTCATAATTGACGCCGCTGTCTTCTCGCGCCCGCAAGCCCGATAGAAAGGCATGGCGGAAACCGTCAGCCGCCATGAGGCCGTGCAGGTAACATCCCGCCACCCGGCCATCGGCGCTGCGGGCACCGTCCGCCCGCCCGTCGATTTGAATGAAGGGACGCTCCATATCCGGGCCTTCGCTGACGCCCAGGTGAATTTCATAGCCCCGCACCGCTTCCCCACTTTCGATGTGGATGCCGGCGCATTCGCCGAGGTGCTTTTCGGCCGACAGCACCGTCGTGATATCGAGCAGGCCAAGGCCGTTCGCATGACGCGCTTCACCTTCCAGGCCGCCGGGATCGGTGATGGAATGCCCCAGCATCTGATAGCCGCCGCAAATGCCCAAAATGCGTCCGCCCCGGCGATAATGGGCCTGGATGTCGATATCCCAGCCCTGTTGCCGCAAGAACGCCAGATCGGCGATGGTGCTTTTACTGCCCGGCAACAGGATCAGGTCCGCATCGCCCGGCAGGGCCTGGCCGGGAGCGATGATGAGCACCGCCACGTCCGGTTCGGCCAGCAGGGGATCGAGATCGTCAAAATTGGCGATACGGGACAATTTCGGCACCGCGATCTTGATGGCGGCGGTCTTATTCGCCCGTGGCCGGTCCAGCGCCATGGCGTCCTCGGCCGGCAGATGCACGGCGCCCGAGAAGAACGGCACCACGCCCAAGGCTTCCCAGCCGGTGCGCCGGGTAATTTCCCGCAGGCCGCCGTCAAACAACGTGACATCGCCCCGGAACTTATTGATCACATAGCCCTTGATGCGGGACCGGGCGCTCTCGTCAATGACCGCATGGGTGCCGACGATGGCGGCGATGACGCCGCCACGGTCGATATCGGCGACCAATACCACGGGCACGTTGGCGGCGGCAGCAAAGCCCATGTTGGCGATATCCCGGCCGGGCAGATTAATCTCCGCCGGACTGCCCGCGCCTTCCACCAGCACCAGGTCCGCGCCTTCGGCATTCAGTTCATAGCTTTCCAGCACTTCTTCCAGCAAGCCGGCCTTCAGATATTGATAGGCCCGCGCATCCGCCGTTGTGCGCACCTGGCCGCGCACCACCACCTGGGCGCCAATCTCGCTTTGCGGTTTCAGCAGGACGGGGTTCATATGCACGGTGGCGGGGGTGCGGGCGGCCAGGGCCTGCAGGTGCTGGGCCCGTCCGATCTCGCCGCCGTCCGCCGTCACGGCGGCGTTGTTGGACATGTTCTGCGGCTTGAACGGGCGCACCGACAGCCCGCGGTTGGCGAAGGCGCGCGAGAGGCCCGCCACCATGAGCGATTTGCCCACGTCCGAGCCGGTGCCCTGGAACATCAATGCCCTCGCCCTGTTTGCCATGATCGCCATGCGTTGACTAAAACTCGATGCCCTTTTGCGCCTTCACCCCGGAGCGGAAGGGATGTTTCACCTGGGTCATTTCCGTGACCAGATCGGCGATTTCGATCAATTCGTCCTTGGCATTGCGGCCGGTGACGATGATATGCAGATCTTTCGGCTTGTTGGCCAGGGTGTCGATGATTTCGTCCAGGGGCAGATTGCCGTAGCGCAGTACGATATTCAATTCATCCAGCAGGATCATGTGAAAGGCCGGATCGGGTCCGCGCGAGGCCTCGATCATCTGTTTTGATTTGTCCCAGGCCGTGCGGGCGGCGGCAATATCGCGGGCCCGGTCCTGGGTATCCCAGCTAAAGCCCTCGCCCATGGCGTGGATTTCAATCTGCTCGGGGAAGTTTTCCAGAATATTCCGCTCGCCGGTCTCCCATTTGCCTTTGACATACTGGATGACGCCAACCCGCATGCCGTTGCCCATGGCCCGGACCACCAGCCCGAAGGCGGCCGTGGACTTGCCCTTGCCCTTGCCCGTGTGGACGATCAGCAGGCCCTTTTCAATGGTCTTGGTGGCCAGCATCTTCTCGCGGGCGCGCTTTTTGTTGGCCGCTTTTTCGTTGGCGCGGGCGTATTGGTCCTCGCTCATCCCCGTTCTCCCAAAATCATGGCTTCCAGTGCCGCCTTGGTGGTATTCGACCGGGTCCGCCATAAACCGCGCTCCAAGGCCTCCGCCATGCGTTGCGCCATTTCCCGCAACGCCGCCGGATTATTACGGCGCAGGAATTCCAGCACCTCGTCATCGTTCAGATAAGCCTCGTAGACGGCATCGAAGTGATGGTCCGAGACGACCCGCGCCGTGGCCGCGAAGGCGAACAGATAATCCACCGTCGCCGCCATTTCGAAGGCGCCTTTATAGCCGTGGCGCATGACGCCGGCGATCCATTTCGGGTTGACCACGCGGGAGCGGACCACGCGGCCAATCTCGTCCTCCAAAGTGCGGATTTTCGGCGCGAAGGGCCGGCTGTGATCGTTGTGATAGACCGCCGGCTGGGCGCCCGAATAATGCCGTACCGCCGCCGTCAAACCGCCTTCGAATTGATAATAATCATCGGAATCCAGCAGGTCATGCTCCCGGTTATCCTGGTTCTGCACCACCCCTTGGATACCCGACAGCAGGGAGCGGAACTGGCCATGGGCCGGACGGCCCGCCGCCTTGCCGCCATAGGCATAGCCGCCCCAAGCCAGATAGGCCTTGGCCAGGTCAGCATCGTCCCGCCAGCCCCGCTCATCGATCAAGGCCTGCAGCCCGGCGCCATAGGCCCCCGGCTTGGAGCCGAAGACCCGCGCGCCGGCAAGGTCCGGGTCTTGTCCCAACTGCTTCAGGCGCGCCCCATCGATCCGGACGCGGGCGGCCAGGGGATTGTCACTTTCGCTTTCGTCCAGGGCGGCGACGGCGCGGGCGGCGCTGTCGAATAGGTCGATCTGGGTGGGAAAGGCATCGCGGAAAAAGCCGGAAATGCGCAAGGTCACATCCACCCGCGGGCGGTCCAGCATGTGCAGGGGCAGGATATCGAAGCCGATGACCCGCCGCGAGGCCGGCTCCCATTTCGGTTGCACCCCCATCAGGGCCAGGGCCTGGGCGATATCGTCGCCGCCCGTGCGCATATTGGCCGTGCCCCAGGCGGTGATCGCCAGATGCCGGGGCCATTCGCCGTGGCTTTGGCGGTATTCATCGAGCAACAGCCCGGCCGATTTCCAGCCCAATTGCCAGGCGCTGGGCGTGGGCACGGTGCGGCTGTCGATGGAATAAAAATTGCGCCCCGTGGGCAGCACATCCAGGCGCCCGCGCGTCGGCGCCCCGGACGGGCCGGGTTGGACGAATTTGCCGTCCAAGCCGGCGATCAGGGCCGCAATTTCCAATTTTCCACAGGCATCGACCGCCGGCGCGACCTGGCGTTCAATGGTATCGAGCACGGCGGCGGTGGCGGTCCAGCCGGGTTCGGGCGGCAATACGCCATCGACCAGACCGGCGGCCATTTCCTCCAGCCGCTCCACCGTGTCGCCGTGGCTGCGCCAGGTTACCTCCGGCAGAATATCTTGCAGCGCCGCCGGCTTCGCCCCGTCCCAGGTTTCACCCATGGCGCAATCCAGCGGATCGAAGGCGAAGCCAAAATCCGACGCCAGGGCGCGGATCAGGGAATTGTCCCCGGGATCACCCGAACTACCGGCTTCAGCGTGGCGCGGCAGGCGCACCAGCGCCACCAGCAAGTCCCGGCGCAAACGCCCCTCCAAGGTCTCGCCCAGCACATGCAGGCCGTCGCGGATCTGCATCTCCTTCAGATCGCATAAATAGCTATCCAGCTTGGCCAGCGCCGCATCGTCATCGTCCACCTCTCCGATGCCGGCATCCCGGTCCAGGCCAATGCCGCGGGTCAGGTCCAGAATTTGCCGGCTCAGCAGATCCAGGCGGCGCGGATCAAGCCCCGCCGCCTCGTAATACTCATCCACCAGCAATTCCAGTTCCGCCAGGGGGCCGTAGCTTTCGGCCCGCGTCAGGGGCGGCGTCAAGTGATCGACGATCACCGCCTGGGCCCGGCGCTTGGCTTGCGTCCCCTCGCCCGGATCGTTGACGATGAAGGGATAAAGATGCGGCAGGGGCCCCAATACCGCCTCGGAAAAACAATCCTCGGACAACGCCAGGGATTTCCCCGGCAGCCATTCCAGATTGCCGTGCTTGCCCATATGGATGATCGCCATGGCATCGAAGTCCCGCCGCAGCCAGGCATAAAACGCCAAATAACCATGCGGCGGCACCAGATCGGGATCGTGATAGGTGGACTTGGGATCGATGTTGTAGCCCCGCGCCGGTTGCAGCCCCACCACCACGTTGCCCTGATGGAAGGCTGAAAGGACGAAATGGCCCTCGACGACGAAGGGATCCTCGTCCGGCCGGCCCCAGCGCTCGCTGACCCCCTTCCGCACCGCGGCCGGCAGGGCATCAAAGAATGTCTGATAATCCGCCAGGGAGAATTTGATGCCGCCCGGCCGCCGGGCCCGGTCGGTCAGGTCATTGGTCGGGCCGGCGGCCAGGCGATGGATCAAATCATCACCCTTGGCGGGCAGATCGCCGACCGCATATCCGGCGCCCTCGAGTGCCCGCAAAAGGTTCAAGGCGCTGGCCGGTGAATCCAGCCCAACGCCATTGCCCAGCCGGCCGTCCTTGTTGGGATAGTTGGCGAAAATCAGCGCCAGACGGCGGTCCGATGCCGCCGTCCGGGCCAGGCGCAACCAGTTGGCGGCCAGAGCGCAGACAAATTCGATCCGGTCGGGCACGCCTTTATAGGCGATCACCGGCGACTGGGTGGCCTGATCATAGCGCGCCTCGGCCTTGAACGACACGGCGCGGGAAATGATCCGGCCGTCCACCTCCGGCAGGGCGACGTTCATGGCGATGTCACGGGCGCTAAGACCATTCAAGTTTTCCCGCCAATCCTCTTCCGTGCCGCCCGCGAAGATCATCTGGATCACCGGCACGCCGGGCCGCTCCAAGGGTGAATCATGCCGCTCGCCGCCCGGCTTGGAGACGGCGAAGCCCGTGGCGTTGAGGATCAAACCGGGGGGCGCCTCGGCAAAGATGGCATTCACGGTTTCGGCCGAGACCGGTTCCTTCAGGGAGGCGACGAAGACGGGCAGCGGGTTCAGGCCGCGCCGGCGCAAGGCCCCGATCACGCCATCCACGGGATCGAGATTGCCGGCCTGGTAATGCGCCCGGTAAAAGGTGAGGGCGACGACGGGGGCGCCGGCCCGCCAATGGGCGCGAACCTCCGCCAAGCCCACCGCGCCCTCGCCGGGCCAGTAAAGCCCCGCCCGCAACAATGGCGCGGGCTCCCGCCACTCGACTTGCCGGTCCAACAGGCTGGCCGCATGGTTGAGCAATTGTACGCCGTTGTCCGGGCCGCCATGGACGAAATATTGCCAGATACGGTGACAGCTTTCCGCCGGCAGGGTGGAAAGACCATGCAATTCGGCATCCGGTTGATCGTCGCCGGGGACGATGGCCAGGGCGATGTCCAGACGCCGGCAGCATTCCACCACCTGCTCCACCCCATAGGGCCAATAATTGACCCCGCCCAACAGCCGGATGATGACCAGCTTGGCGGCGCTGATAATATCGCCCACATAAAGATCGACCGACATATCGTGGCCCAGGTGCATCAGATTGGCGAGGCGCAGGCTGGGCGGTTCCGACCGCGATCCCAGGCGTTGATAGGCCGCCGACAGCATCTGCAAATCCGTATCCGCCGCCGACAGAATGACCATGTCGCCCGGACTTTGGGCAAGATCCACCGCTTCCCTGCCATCGGAAATGGCGCCTGGTTTTGCCGCCAGCAGATGCATGGCCGTCTAAGCCAAAATCATCGCGCGGATGGCCGCTTCATCCAGGCCGCGCAGGCCGATGACCACCAGATGGCTCCCCCGTTTCTCGTCCCCGCCCCAGTCGCGGTCGTAATAATGCTGATAGCGATCACCCACCCCTTGCACCAGCAAGCGCATGTCCTTGCCTTCCACGGCAATGAAGCCCTTCATGCGCAGCACGTCATGGGCGGCGGCGGCCGCGCGCAGTTTCGCCACCAGAACATCGGGCGAAGCAACGGCGCCGAAATGCATGGCGAAGCTTTCGAAATCGTCATGCTCGTGGTCGTCTTCATCGTCGTGGACGGAGGGGCGGTTATGCAAATCATCCTCCGCCCGCGCATCCAGTCCCAGCAGGGTTTCCGCCGCGATGGCGCCGTGACGGGCCGGCAGCACCTTGATGGATTGGCGCACGGCATCCTGCAATTCCCCGGCAATGCCCGCGGCCTCGGCCGGTTCCAGCAGGTCGGCCTTGTTCATCACCACCAAATCGGCGCAGGCCAATTGATCCGTGAACAATTCCGCCAGGGGGCTGTCATGATCCAGGGCCTCGTCATCCCGCCTTTGCGCGGCGACCGCTTCGGGATCGTCGGCGAACAGACCGGCGGCGAAGGCCGGCCCATCGACCACGGCGACGACGCCGTCCACGGTAATCCGGGTGCGGATCGCCGGCCAGTTGAAGGCCTTGAGCAGCGGCTTCGGCAGGGCCAGGC
>JAYGEB010000453.1:0-9585 GCA_046582595.1 Alphaproteobacteria bacterium
TTGGAACCTGAAGCACGATGCTGGGACGAATTCTAGTCGTTGATGACGACCCTGATTTGCGTTTGGTTTTGCGGAAGCAATTGGAAGCCGAAGGTTTTGAGGTTATCCATGCGGCCAACGGGGCTGAAATGCGTGCGGTGATCGGCCGGCAAGAGGTTGATCTGGTCATCTTGGACCTGCAGTTGCCTGACGAAGATGGCCTGGATCTAGCCAAGCTGCTGCGTGAAACGACCGATGCGGGCATCGTCATGCTGACCGGCAAGGGCACCACGTTGGATATAGTGGTCGGACTGGAAGTTGGCGCCGACGACTACGTGGCCAAACCTTTTAAATCGCGGGAATTGCTGGCCCGTATCCGCAGTGTGCTGCGCCGCACGAAACAGCGACGGGGCGCCAAACCGGGCGCGGGCGGCGGCGTGGTACGGTTCCTGGGCTGGCGCTTTGAAAGCGCCTTCCAACGCCTGACCAATCCGAATGGCGAAGACACCGTGCTAACGGCCGGCGAATCACGGTTATTGCAAACCCTGATTGATAATATTGGCGAGACCGTGGGGCGGGATATCCTGCACCGCGAAGCGCTGGGTTACGATATGCAAAACAGCAGCCGCAATATTGACGTTCTGGTCGGCCGGCTACGGCGCAAACTGGATGCCGATGGCGCCAGTAAAAACTTGATCAAATCAATTCGCGGTATCGGTTACGAGTTTACCGGCACCATAGAGTCCGAATAATCAGATACGAAATGTTCCCATCTATCGCTCGCCCACGGCGGCCTGTGCGGCGGCGAGGCGTGCTATGGGCACCCGGAAGGGCGAGCACGAGACGTAATCCAAGCCAATTTTATGGCAGAAGGCGATAGAGGCGGGATCGCCGCCATGTTCGCCGCAAATGCCCAGCTTTAAATCAGCCCTGGTTTGCCGGCCCCGCTCGACCGCCAACTGGACCAATTCGCCGACGCCATCGGTATCCAGGGTCATGAAGGGGTCGGCTTCCAGGATTCCCTTGTTGTGGTATTCCTCCAGGAAACCGGCGGAATCATCCCGGCTGATGCCGAACACCGTCTGTGTCAGGTCATTGGTGCCGAAGGAAAAGAACTCCGACTGTTCCGCGATCTCGCCCGCGCGGAGGGCGGCGCGGGGTAGTTCGATCATGGTGCCGATCAAATAGCGCGGCTTTACGCCTTGTTCAGCGGCAATCTGTTCGGCCACGGCGGCGATCCGCGCCTGCAGATAGGTGAATTCCGCCTTGCTGGCGATCAGCGGGATCATCACTTCCGGCACCACCGCCTGGTTCTGCCGGGCACCGACAATCGCGGCCGCTTCGAAAATGGCGCGGGCCTGCATTTCGTATATTTCGGGATAGGTGATGCCCAGGCGGCAGCCGCGATGGCCCAGCATGGGATTATATTCATGCAGTTGATTGGCCCGGTGGCGCAGGTCATCGGCCGTGGCGCCCGTGGTCGCCGCAAGCTGCGCCAATTCTTCATCGGTTTTCGGCAGGAATTCATGCAACGGAGGATCCAGCAGCCGGATGGTCACGGGCAAACCGGACATAATGGTGAACAGGTCCACGAAATCCTGCCGTTGCATGGGCAGGATTTTCGCCAAGGCGGTCTCGCGGTCGGCCAGATTCTCGGCCAAAATCATTTCCCGTACCGCCAGGATGCGGTCGGCATCGAAGAACATATGCTCCGTCCGGCACAGACCGATACCTTCGGCGCCGAATTCAATGGCTGCCCTAGCCTCGGCGGGTGTTTCGGCATTGGTGCGGATGCCAAGCTGGCGGATCTCGTCGGCCCAACCCATCAAAGTGCCGAAATCTTCGGACATTTTGGGCTGTATTGTCGCCACCGCGCCCAGCATCACTTCGCCGCTGCCGCCGTCGATGGTCAGAACGTCACCGGCCGAAATTGTGATATCGCCGACCCGCACGGTCTGGCTTTCATAATCGATGCGCAGTTGCCCCGCGCCCGAGACGCAGGGCCGGCCCATGCCGCGCGCCACCACCGCCGCATGACTGGTCATGCCGCCGCGGGCCGTGAGAATGCCGCGGGCGGCATGCATGCCGTGAATATCTTCCGGCGAGGTCTCCATGCGGACCAAAATTATATCTTCACCCTTGCCCGCCAAGGCCTCCGCCTCGTCGGCGGAAAATGCCACCTTGCCCGTCGCCGCGCCGGGGGAGGCGGGCAGGCCGCGGGTGATGACCTGGCGGGCTGCCTCCGGGTCGAGAGTTGGATGGAGCAGTTGATCAAGAGAATTGGGATCGACCCGCAGTATAGCCTCCTCCCGGCTCAGCAAACCTTCGTTGGCCATATCCACGGCGATCTTGATGGCGGCCTCGGCGGTGCGTTTGCCTGATCGCGTTTGCAGCATGTACAGGCTGTGTTTCTGCACCGTGAACTCGATGTCCTGCATATCGCGGTAATGCGCCTCCAGGCGCCGATAGATCGCCTCGAGCTCCGCGAACACTTCCGGCATGACCTCCTCCAGCGACGGCTTGTCGTCGCCGGCGGCCTGCCGCGCCGCCGTGGTCAGATGTTGCGGCGTGCGGATGCCCGCGACCACGTCCTCGCCCTGGGCATTGATCAGATATTCACCAAAGAAGCGTTTTTCACCGGTGGACGGATCGCGGGTAAAGGCGACGCCCGTGGCCGAGTCTTCACCCATATTGCCAAACACCATGGCCTGGATATTGACCGCCGTGCCCCAACCGGCCGGGATATCGTGCAGGCGGCGGTAGGTCACCGCGCGGGTATTTTGCCAAGAGCCGAAGACGGCGCCAATGGCGCCCCAAAGCTGCTCATTCACATCCTGGGGAAAGGCGCCGCCGCCCTCTTCCTCGATCTTCGCCTTGAACTGATCCACCAGATTTCGCAAATCCTCCCAACCCAGGTCCGTATCCAGTTGCAGGTTCAGTTTCTCTTTATGGATCTCCAGCAATTCCTCGAAATGATAATGGTCGATGCCAAGGACCACGTCGGAATACATTTGGATAAAGCGGCGGTAGCTGTCCCAGGCAAAGCGTTGGTTGCCGCTTTGCGCCGCCAACCCGGCTACCGTTTGATCGTTCAGGCCCAGGTTCAGGACGGTATCCATCATACCGGGCATGGAGGCACGGGCGCCGGAGCGGACGGAAACCAAAAGCGGATTATCCCGATCACCGAACCTGGCCCCGACCGCCTGTTCAACCTGGGCCAGGGCCGCGGCGGCCTGGCCGCGCAAATCCTCCGGATAGGTTTCCCCCGCTTCGTAAAAGGCGGTGCAAACCTCGGTCGTCAGGGTAAAGCCGGGGGGCACGGGCAGACCCAGGCCGGACATTTCCGCCAGGTTGGCGCCCTTGCCGCCCAGCAGGTTCTTGTCATCCGCGCCGCCATCCGCCTGGCCGCCGCCAAATTTGTAAACCCATTTCGTCATGGCATACCCTTTGGTTCAACCTTCAATTTCGCCGAAATCGGCCGTTTCCCGCAACAAAGTTCGCACCTCCTCCAACAACAACAATCTGTTGTGGCGGAGCGCGGAATCATCAACGTTCACAGTGACGTTTTCGAAAAACCGGTCAATAATCGGGCGCGTCTCCGACAGCCGTTGCAAAAAAGTTTCGAATTGGCGAGCGCTATCAACGTCACTATGATCGATACCGATACTCTCCAACTCTCTATGCAGAGACCTCTCTTCCGGTTCAACAAGCAGGTCAATATCTATTTTTTGATCCCCGCCGACCCAGTTAGTTTTTCGCGCTTCAGCGCTTACTATGTTGGCTGCTCGCCGGTAAGCGCCTAATAGGTTTGCGCCGTCATCAGTAGTTAGGAAACTTTGGAGAATCTTAATCCTGAGCGATAACTGAAACAGATCATCGCCACGCACTCCAGTTCTGACTGGAGCAAAGACGGCTTGGACTACATCATGAGGAACGCCGTCGGATCGCAAATGAACTTTCAATCGTTCAACGAAGAAATCCAAAAGGCTATAGCCGAGATTTACCGCACCTTCTTCTTCCTCTTCTTCTTCAAATCCATAACCGCGACGGGCGGTATTGAGTATTTCTAGTAGGGGCAGCCGCAGCTCGTTTTCCAACACCATGCGGATTACCCCCAGGGCGGCGCGGCGCAGGGCGAAGAGGTCGCGCGAGCCCGTGGGTTTTTCGTCGATGGCCCAGAACCCCACCAAGGTATCCAGTTTATCGGCCAGGGCGACACATAACGCCGTGGGCGCGGTGGGGCAGTCATCGGATGGCCCGGCGGGGGAATAGTGCTGCGCAATGGCCTCGGCGACGTCCCGCCCCTCGCCATCGTTCAAGGCGTAATACCGGCCCATCACGCCTTGGACTTCAGGGAATTCATGAACCATGCCGCTGACCAGGTCCGCCTTGCACAGATGCGCGGCGCGGCGGGCCGTGGCGCCCTCGGCGCCGGGAACGAAGCGGGCCAGTTCGCCGGCCAGGCTCTCGATACGCCCAACCTTTTCGCCCAGGCTGCCCAGCTTGGCATGGAAAACCATGTCGTTAAGGGCGGGCAGGCGGCTTTCCAGGGTCTTCTTTTTGTCCTGGGTCCAGAAAAATTCGGCGTCCGCCAGGCGGGCGGTCAGGACATATTCATTGCCGGCGATAATCTGTTTGCCGCCGTCACGGGCTTCAAGATTGGCGACGGTAATGAAATTCGGCGCCAGATTTCCATTGCCCTCGCGCAGGGAGAGATACTTCTGGTTCACTTTCATGGTGGCGACCAGAACCTCCGCCGGGACATCCAGAAACCGTTTGTCGAACCGGCCCAGCATGGGAATGGGCCATTCCACCAGGCCGGCGATCTCGGCCACCAGGGACTCGTCCTCCACCAAGGTCAGGCCGGCCTCCCGGGCCAGCCGCCGCGCGCCCGCGGCAATCGTCCGGCGCCGCTCGGCGGCATCGATCACCACTTTCGCCGCCGCCAGTTTATTCCGATAATCGGCGAAATCACGGACCGTAATCGGCGACGGGGCGTGGAAACGATGGCCCCGGGTCTGATCGCCGCTGGCGATATCGGCGAATGTCAGCGCCACCACGGCGCCATCGAACAGGGTCAGAATGGAGTGCAGGGGGCGCACCCAGCGGGTGGCGCCACCGCCCCAGCGCATGGATTTGGGCCAGGGCAGGTCGGCGAAGGCCTTGGGCAGGATATCCGCCAGCACCTCGGCCGTGGGGCGTCCCTGGCGTTCGATAACGGCAAACAGAAACCGGCCCTTGGGCAGATCCCGCTCTTCGCATTGTTCACGGCTCAGGCCATTGCCGCGCAAAAACCCTTCGATGGCTCGCTCGGGCGCATCCACCTTGGGGCCGCGCTTTTCCTCCCGCAGGTCGGGTTGGGCCTTGGGCAGACCGGTGATATGCAATATCAAACGCCGGGGCGTGACATGGGCCGCCGCCGCCTCGAAGGACAATTCCGCCGCCTTCAGGCCATCGCAAACCAACCGCTTCAGATCATCCGCCGCGCGGGCCTGCATGCGGGCGGGGATTTCCTCCCCGAACATTTCCAACAGCAACTCCGCCATCTCAGGCCGCTCCGCCAACGGAATGAGGGGCGGCCAACTCGCCCTCGGCCACCAGATAGGCGGTGGCGCAGGCCTTGGCCAGCTCCCGCACCCGGCCGATATAGGCGGCCCGCTCGGTGACCGAGATAACCCCGCGGGCATCCAATAGATTGAACAGATGCGAGGCCTTGATGCACTGGTCATAGGCCGGCAGGGGCAGGGCGGCATCGACCAGGGCGGCGCATTCCGTTTCCGCGTCCGCGAAGTGGCGGAACAGCATGTCCGTGTTGGCATGATCGAAGTTATAGGCGGAGAATTGCCGTTCCGCCGCCAGATAGACATCGGCGTAGGATTTGGAGCGGTCGGTGCCCGCTTCGTTCCATGCCAGTTTCTGAAAATGGTCCACGCCCTGGACATACATGGCCAGGCGTTCCAGGCCGTAGGTCAATTCGCCCGAGACCGGGTTGCAGTCGAAGCCGCCGACCTGCTGGAAATAGGTGAATTGGCTGACCTCCATGCCGTCGCACCACACCTCCCAGCCCAGGCCCCAGGCGCCCAGGGTGGGGCTTTCCCAATCATCCTCGACAAAACGGATATCGTGATTGGCGGCATCCAGACCAATGGCCGTCAGGCTGCCCAGGTAAAGCTCCTGCAGATCGGGGGGCGAGGGCTTCATGATCACTTGGAATTGGTAGTAATGCTGCAGGCGGTTCGGGTTCTCGCCATAGCGCCCGTCCGTGGGCCGGCGCGAGGGCTGGACATAGGCCGCGTTCCAACTCTTGCGGCCCAGGGAACGCAAGGTGGTGGCCCAATGGAAGGTTCCCGCGCCCACTTCCATGTCATAGGGCTGCAGGATGACGCAGCCCTGTTCCGACCAATAATGTTGCAGGGCCAGGATCAGGCCCTGAAATGTCTTGGTATTAAAGTTCGGCGTGCCGGTCATGGGACAGCTATTTCCGTGATGCTAAATTGGCCGCAACCTAGATCAAACGGCATAAAAATGGAATCATTTTGATGTTGATAATTTGATCTAATTCAAAGAGTTAGAGCAACTTTGCCGCGTTCGAATGAACGCAGGTTGCGCTAACCGCCGCCCCCGCCCTTGGCAATGGGGCAATCGGCGCGCTCGCAACCGCCCCCATCCGCCGCCACGTAATCGCCGCAGACCGCGCACTGGCTCAGATCCAGGGTCTCGATTTTGCCATCATCCTTGTCCTTCCCCGCGACCTTCCCCCCGCGCCCGCGGAACGCCTTGGAGACCATGATGACGCAGACCACCACGGCCAGGAACAGCAATATTTTCGGCAAGCTAAGCATGGTGGCGCAGCTTACGCGGCCCTTTCCGCACGTCAACCGCTCTCGTACACATTCATCGATCATCCTGAATAATCATCTCGGCCGCTTTTTCCGCAATCATGACGACGGGGGAGTTGGTGTTTCCAGAGGTGATGGTCGGCATGATGGAGGCATCGGCGACGCGCAGGCCGTCGATACCATGCACTTTCAGGCGGTCATCGACGACCGCCTGGCTGTCATGCCCCATGCGGCAGGTGCTGACGGGATGAAAGATCGTCGTGGCCAGATCGCCGGCGGCCTTGATCAGGCTGGCATCGTCATCGCCAACCTCGGCGCCGGGGCGGAATTCAACCGGATGGTAGGGCGCCAGTCCCGGCGCCGCGCAAATTTTCCGGGTTAATCGGATGGCGTCGGCGACGACGGCGCGGTCGCTCTCGGTGGAAAGATAATTGGGCCGGATGGCGGGCTGGGCCAAGGCATCCGGGCTGGCGATATGGATGGAGCCGCGGCTGTCGGGGCGCAGATTGCAGACCGAGGCCGTAAAGGCCTCGAAGGGATGCAGATCCTCGCCCAGCTTGTCCGTGCTCAAGGGCTGGACGTGATATTGCAAATTCGCCGTCTCCCGGCTGGGGTCGGACTTGGCGAAGGCGCCAAGCTGGCTGGGCGCCATGGTCAGGGGCCCGGTCCTGAACAGGCCGTATTCCACGCCCATGGCGATGCGGCCCAAAAGGCTGTTGGCGCGCAGGTTCAGGGTCCGGGTATTGGATACCTTGTAGACCATGCGAACCTGTAGATGATCCTGCAAGTTCTCGCCCACCCCCGGCAGCTCGTGGCGCACATCGAGCCCATGGCGTTGCAGCAACCCGCCTTGGCCGATGCCGGAAAGTTCCAGCAATTGCGGTGAATTGACCGAGCCGCCCGCCAAAATCACCCCGCCCCGCGCCGTCGCTTCCGCCGGCGCGCCGCCGTGGCGGAATTCCAGGCCCGTGGCGCGGCCGTCCTCAATGACGATGCGGGTTGCCTGGGCGTGGATCATGAGCTTCAGATTAGGCCGGCCCAGGACCGGTTTCAGGAAGGCCTTGGCGGCGCTCCAGCGCACGCCGCGCCGCTGGTTGACCTGAAAATAGCCACAGCCTTCGTTGTCGCCGCGATTGAAATCATCGGATTTTGGAATGCCCACCTGGGCGGCGGCCTCGCGGAAGGCGGCCAGGATTTCCCAACTGACACGGGGCTCCTCGACCCGCCATTCACCCTCGGCGCCATGCATCTCGTCGCCACCGGCGTAATGATCCTCGGACTGGCGGAAATAGGGCAGCACGTCATCCCAGGACCACCCTACATTGCCCATTTGCCGCCACTGGTCATAGTCGCGGGCCTGGCCGCGAATGTAGATCATGCCGTTTATGGAGGAACAGCCGCCCAGCACCTTGCCACGGGCATAGTCGATGGCGCGGCCGTTCAGGCCGGCCTCCGGCTCCGTTCTGTAGCACCAATCCGTGCGCGGGTTGCCAAGGGTGTAGAGGTAGCCGACGGGAATATGGATCCAGTGATAATTGTCCTTGCCCCCCGCCTCCAACAACAAAACAGAGGTCTTGGGGTCGGCGGACAGGCGGTTGGCCAAAACGCAGCCGGCGGTGCCGGCGCCGACGATGATGTAATCAAAACTGTCCTTGGTCATGGATCGCCCCCGCGGTTGGTATTAGCCGTTGGGTTCGATCCGCCGGCGCCAAGACTCTTCAAAAGGCGGTCGAACAGGTTTTTCCCAGCACTGGACGGCGGCGCCTTGCCCGCCGGTTTCTGTAATGACCGGGCCGGCAGCCCCTTGTGGGCCGCTTGCATGAAATCGCGCCACAACCGGGCCGGCGCGCCGCCGCCCGTGACCCGGTTCATGGGCGCGCCATTGTCATTGCCCAGCCAGACGCCCGCGACGAGTTGGCTGGTATAACCCAGAAACCAGGCATCCCGATAGTCCTGGCTGGTGCCGGTCTTGCCGGCGGCGGGGCGCTTGAGGCGGGCATTCCTGCCGGTCCCGAGCCGGATCGTGGCTTCCAGCATCCGTCCCAGTTCGGCCACGTGCCAGGGCCGGGCCACCTCTCCCCGGCCCGACCCACGGCGTTGGTAGAGGATATTGCCGCGCCCGTCCCGGACTTCAAGAATGCCATGGGCCAGCGCGCCGATGCCTTGGTTGGCCAGGGCGGCGTACAGCGTGGTCAGTTCCAGCAGGCCGACCTCGGCCGTGCCCAGGGCAAGGGAAGGATGGGTGGGCAGGCGCGAGGTTAGCCCGAGGCGCCGGGCGGTATCCACCACTTTACTCCGGCCGATGCGTTCGGAGACCTGCACCGCGATGGAGTTGGAGGAGTAGGCCAGGGCCTGACTGAAGCTCAAGCGGCCGCGGTATTTGCCGGCATAGTTTTTCGGCGACCAGCCCTCGACCGTAATGGGTTTGTCCATGAAGGTGGTATCGGGCCGCAGACCGGCCTCAAGACCGGCCAGGAATACCACGGGTTTGAAGGCGGAACCCGGTTGCCGCCGGGCCTGGGTGGCGCGGTTGTACTGGCTCCTTCCATAATTCCGGCCGCCGACCATGGCCCGCACCGCGCCATTGGGCGTCATCGCGACCAAGGCGCCCTGGCCGATTTTACGGCCTTTGGCCGGGCCGGCGAACAGCTTGGCCATGGCGGCCTCAGCCTGGCGCTGCATGGTGGCGTCCAGGGTCGTGCGGATGACCAGATTTCGCTCCGTCGGGCCCAGATAATCGGTCAGGCGGTCCATCACCCAATCCGCG
>JAYGEB010000064.1:0-24901 GCA_046582595.1 Alphaproteobacteria bacterium
CCGCGAACGCCGGCCATGCCCCGGCCCAGGACAGCCTGGCCATCATGAATGCGCTGGCCCAGGGCGGCGCGAAAAACCTGATCTCGGCGGCGGCCTGGTTCCGCGAAGCCGCGGCGCAAAACTATCTGCCTTCGACCGCCAATCTGGCGGCCCTGTACAGACGCGGGGCGGGTGTTGAAAAGGATGAGCGGGAGGCCTTGCGCCTGTACCGCGCGGCGGCGGATGGCGGCCATGTCAACAGTCAATACCGCCTGGGCCTGTTTCATGAGCAGGGCATATTGACGGCACGGGACTACGGTCTGGCGGCGAAATGGTATCGGATTGCGGCCCGGTCCGACCACTTGCTGGCGGGCAACAACCTGGCGTTATTGCACCAGCGCGGCCTGGGCGTGGACCGCGATCCGGCCGCCGCCGCCGCGATGTTCGAAAAAGCCGCCCTGGCCGGTTTGGTGGAAAGCCAGATCAATTTGGGCCATGCCCTTGAAAACGGCGAAGGCGTGGCGATGGATGCCGCCCAGGCGCGGACTTGGTATGCCAGGGCCGCCGAACAGGGCGATGCCCGGGGCCGGCACAATTTGGCGGTATTGTTGAGCCGCGGTCTGGGCGGACCACGCGACCAGCTGCGCGCGGTCGAGCTTTTCACGCTGGCGGCCGGGCAAGGCCATGCTCCGGCGCAAAGCAATCTTGGCGTGCTGCATGAACGCGGTGACGGGGTGCCGGTGGACTTGGCGCAGGCGGTTCGTCTATTCGAAAAGGCCACCGCCCAAAACAATTCCGTGGGATTGACCAATCTGGCCAACCTTTATGTTGGTGGCCGGGGCGTGGACCGCGATTACCGCCGCGCCGCCGCCTTGTACCAACGCGCGGCGGCGCAAGGGTATGGCGATGCGGCCCATAGCCTGGGCTTGCTGTTCGAACGCGGGCGCGGGGTCGCCCGGGATCTGGGCAAGGCCGTGGCCTTTTATGGCCAGGCGGCCAAGGCGGGCCTAGTCCGGGCGCAATTCCGCTATGCCTTTGCCTTGCTGAGAGGGCAGGGGATAATAGAGGATTTGGCCGCCGCGGCCCATTGGTTTGGCCGTGCCGCGAATTCGGGCCATCGGCCATCTCAGGTCCATCTGGGCGGCATGTACGAGAACGGGCGGGGACTTGCGCTGGATGCGGCGAAGGCGGCCCATTGGTATGAAATAGCCGCCCGGTCCGGCGACCGCTATGGCCAGTATGCCCTGGCCTCGCTTTATGACCACGGCCTCGGGGTTGCCCAGGACCCAGGCTTGGCGCTGCAATGGTATTTGCGCGCGGCCCGCCAGGGCCTGCCCCAGGCGATGTTCAATCTGGGTGATTTGTACCGTCAAGGCCTGGGCGCCGCCGCCGATCCGGTGCAGGCTCATTTTTGGTGGCGTCTGGCGGGCGCGGCGGGTATGAACGCGGCGCTGAGTAATCTGACTTTGCTGGCGCGCGGCATGTCGGCGGCCCAGATCAGCGAGGCGGAGGCTCAGGCCCGTGCCTACCGCCCGGTAAGGGAAGACAGGTAATAAGGAAAACATCGGCCAGCATGCCCTACAAAACCTTCGGCTTCAGCGACGATCAAATCCTCATGCGCGACAGCATCCTCGGTCTCTTGGGCCGGGTGCTGGAGCCGGAAAAAATGCTCGAACTGGACAAGACGTCCGCCTTTCCGGAGGAAGCCTTTCAGGCCATCGCCGCCGCCGGCTGGCTGGGCCTGCCCATTGCGGAGGAATATGGCGGGGCCGGCGCCTCCAACATGGACATGGCGGTGTTCATCGAGGCCATGTGTTATTATCACTATGGCATCCGCTCCTCCTTCATGACCACCTCGATCTATGGCGCCTCGCACCTGCAATATCATGCCTCCGAGGCGCAGCGCCGCGAGATGCTGCTGCCCCTGATCAAGGGGCAATTGAAGATGTGCATCGCCTATTCCGAACCCGACAGCGGTTCCGATGCCGCCGGCATCCGTACCCGCGCCGTGCGCGACGGGGACGATTACCGCATCAACGGGCAGAAGATCTATATCACCAACGCCCATGTCAGCGACTGGATGGTGGTCTCCGCCAAGACCGATCCCGATGCCGGCCATAAGGGGTTGAGCCTGTTCCTGGTGGACAGCAAATCATCCGGCCTGACCATTCGGCCCATGGACCCCCTGGGCTCCCGCACCTCGCTGCCCAACGAGGTTTTCTTTGCTGATGTGCGCGTTCCCGCCGAATACCGTCTTGGTGAAGAGGGCGGCGCCTGGCCCATGCTGATGCGGGGCCTGAACCAGGAACGGCTGCTGCTGGCCGCCACCTCGGCCGGGCACGGCCTGCGCATTTTGGAACTGGCCAAGGAATTCGCCACCAACCGCAAGGCCTTCGGCAAAACCATCACCGCCTATCAGGCGATCAGCCACAAATTGGCGGATATGCACATGCTGTGCGAGACGGCCCGTTTGGCCACTTTTCACGCGGCGGCGATGTTGGATGCGGGCGAGGATGCGGTGCTGGAGACGACGACGGCCAAAAACGTGGCGACCGAGAATAACTTCAAGGTCTCCGATCTGGGCATGCAGATCATGGGCGGGGCGGGCTATATGGCGGGCGAGATGCAGCGGCTGTTCCGCGAGGCCCGCCTTGGTCCCATCGGCGGCGGCACCTCGGAAATTTTACGCAATGTCATCGGCAAGCGCATGGGGCTTTAGCCTTGGCGCGAATTGCCTTAAAACATTGTGGCCGAAGTTGATGGAGATATTTTTCTACTCCAAGCTTTGCCGCCGCGCCGGCAAAATAGTATAACTGTCCAAGACAACTTTCGAACGGATTCCATGGCGGATACCAGTGAAATAAGACGCACGATGAAAATCGTGATTGACGGGATCGGCGACATGCCCAACGGGGACGAGGCGGTCCAGCGATCCTTGCGTCGTTCCTTCTCCGGCCTGCGCGATATTCTGACCAGGCTGCCCGAGGATCGCCTGATGGAAGCGGAATTGGTCGCCGAACAGTGTAAGGTGTTCCTTGAGACGGCATCGCAAAGCCGCCTGAACCAGACCATGGTCCGCTCCGCCTCCGCCGGCCTGCGCCAGGCCGGTGAACGCCTCGACGACATCGCCCCCCGCGTCCTGGTACTGTGCCGCCAGATCACCGATCAAGTGGAATAGCGGGCGGTTCAGACTACATTGAAAATACTTTAACGCCGCGGCAAGCGGAAATCACATGTTCAGCGGCTTGCCCGTGACCGCCAGGGCGGCCTCCTTGACGGCTTCGTTCAGGGTCGGGTGGGCATGGCAGGTCAGGGCGATATCTTCCGAGGAGGCGCCCATTTCAATGGCCAGAACCAGTTCGGCGATCAGGGTGCCGGCATCGGGACCGATGATGTGGGCGCCCAAAAGGCGGTCGGTTTCCCGGTCAGCCAAAAGCTTGACGAAGCCGCCCTCGCCCTCCCCGCTGCTGCGCGCGCGGCTGTTGGCGGCGAACGGGAAGCGGCCCTTGTTGTAGGCGACGCCGGCCGCTTTCAACTCTTCCTCCGATTGGCCGACTGTGGCGACCTCGGGCCAAGTGTAGCAGACACCGGGGATGGCGCCGTAATTGACCGCGCCCACATGGCCGGCGATTTTTTCCGCCACCACCACGCCTTCGTCCTCCGCCTTGTGGGCCAGCATGGGGCGGTCGGGTAGGACATCGCCAATGGCGAAGATACCGGCGACGTTGGTTTGATAGTCTTCGTCCACGGGGATAAAGCCGCGCTCGTCCATATTCACGCCGGCCTCGCGGAGGCCAAGGCCGTCCGTGAACGGTTTACGCCCGATGGAGACCAGGACAATGTTGGCCTTGAGGCTCTCCGTCTTGCCGCCCTGGGCGGGTTCCAGGCTCAACTCCACGCCGCCGCGCACTTTCTTGGCCGCCGTGACCTTGGTTCCCAGGCGGAATTCCATGCCCTGGCCGGCCAGGGCGCGTTGCAGGTGGCGGGATAATTCCCCATCCATGCCCGGCGTGATGCGGTCGAGAAATTCAACGACCGTGACCTTGGCGCCCAGACGGCCCCAGACAGAGCCCATTTCCAGGCCGATGTAGCCGCCGCCGATGACCACCAGATGCTTCGGCACCTTGGCCAGGGAGAGGGCGCCGGTGGAGGAGACGATGGATTTCTCGTCGATCTCCACGCCGGGCAGGCCCATGACGTCCGAACCCGTGGCGATAACGATATTTTCCGCCGTCAGGGCGCGTTCGCCACCCGCCTTTAATTCAACCTGGACCGACCCCGGCGAGGTGATGCGGCCGCGGCCGGTGATATATGTCACCTTGTTCTTCTTCAACAGGCCCTCGATGCCCGTGGTCAGGCCGGCGACCACCTGGTCCTTGCGGGTCATCATGGTCTTCAGATCCAGCGACAGGCCGGACGTGTTGATGCCGTGCCGGGCAAATTCGGCCTCGGCCTCGTGATAGAGATGGGATGATTGCAACAGCGCCTTGGAGGGGATGCAGCCGACGTTCAAACAGGTGCCGCCCAGGGCACCGCGCATTTCCACGCACGCGGTGGAGAGGCCCAGTTGCGCCGCCTTGATGGCGCCCACATAGCCGCCCGGTCCGCCGCCGATGAAGACGATGTCGAAGTTGTCAGCACTCATAATGTATGTTCCGCTAAATCTCGAACAACAGGCGTTCGGGTTCCTCGATGCATTCCTTGACCCGGACCAGGAAGGTCACCGCCTCGCGGCCATCGATAATGCGGTGGTCATAGCTGAGCGCCAGATACATCATGGGCCGGGCCACCACTTCGCCATCGATCACCATGGCCCGCTCCTGGATTTTATGCATGCCAAGAATGGCCGATTGCGGCGGATTGAGGATCGGCATGGACAGCAGCGAGCCATAGACGCCGCCGTTGGAGATGGTGAAGGTGCCGCCCTGCATCTCGTCAATGCTCAGCTTGCCGTCCCGTGCCCGGCGGCCGAAATCGACGATACCGCCCTCGATATCGGCAAAGGACATTTTGTTGGCGTCGCGCAGCACCGGCACCACCAGACCCTGGGGCGTGCCCACGGCGACACCAACGTTGTAATAATTCTTGTAAATCAGGTTGTCGCCATCGACTTCCGCATTCACCGCCGGCACTTCGGCCAGGGCCTGGGTGCAGGCGCGCACGAAGAAGGACATGAAGCCCAGGCGGCTGCCGTGGCGTTTTTCGAACAGGTCGCGGTATTTTTTCCGCGCCGCCATGATCGCGCTCATATCCACTTCATTGAAGGTGGTCAGCATGGCGGCGGTGTTTTGCGCTTCCTTCAGGCGCCGCGCGATGGTCTTGCGCAGGCGGGTCATGCGGACGATTTCTTCCAACCCGGAATTGGCCCTGGCCCCGACTTCGAGATTGCCGGCCGGGGCGGCGGCGACATGGGCCGCCGGAATAACCTGTTGCAGGGGCGCCGCCGGAGCCGCGGAATTAGCAGGGACGGCGGGGGCCGCGGGGACGGGGGCCGTGGGGACGGGGGGCGCCGCCGGGGCGCCGCCCGCCTTGACATGGTTCAACACGTCTTCCTTCAACAGCCGTCCGTCCTTGCCCGTGCCAGGTATGGCATTGGCGTCAAGGCCGTGTTCCTGAACCAAGCGGCGTACCGCCGGTGAAAGCGGTATCGCCGGCGCCGGCGCGGGTGTTGGTGCTGGCACGGGCGCTGGCGCTGGCGCGGTGGGAGCCTGTGCTGGGGCCGCCGCCGGGGCCGCCGGAGCTGAGGCCGACGCCGCCGTCTGCGTTTCGTCCAGGCGGCACAACAGGCCGCCCACGGCGACGACGGTTTCCTCCGGCGCGGCAATTTCAGCAAGGACGCCGGCCGTGGGCGCGGGGATCTCCACCGCTACCTTGTCCGTCTCCAACTCCACCAAGGGCTCGTCCTGGGCGACGGCCTCGCCGCGCTGTTTCAGCCAGCGGGCCACGGTCGCCTCCGTGACGGATTCACCCAATGTGGGAACCAAGATATCGATCATCGAAGGGCCCTCGTCCTTTGCAATGCGCCTAAAGTCCCAGCGCCTTGGCCACCAATTCGGCCTGTTCCCGCAAGTGCACGGCCATGCTGCCCGAGGCGGTGGCCGCGCTTTCCGTCCGTCCGGCATATTTGGGCCGCTTGCACTTGTGGCCCATCTTCACCAATACCTGTTCCAGGCGGGGCGAGACGTGCCACCAGGCGCCCATGTTTTGCGGCTCTTCCTGGCACCAGATCACCTCGGCCTTGGGAAAGCGGGCCAATTCATTGGTCAATGCAGCCTTGGGGAAGGGGTACATTTGTTCCAGGCGCATCAGATAGACGTTCTTTTTCTTGGCCGCTTCGCGCTGTTCCTCAAGGTCGAAATAGACCTTGCCGCTGCACAATACGACCCGGCGGATTTTGTCATCGGCGGCAAGAATTTCGCGGTCGCCATCCGCGTCGTCCCAGAGCACCCGGTGGAAGGTGGAGCCGGGCCCCAATTCCGAAATATTGGAGACGCAGCGCTTGTGCCGCAGCAATGATTTGGGCGTCATCAAAATTAACGGCTTGCGGAACTTGCGGTGCAGTTGCCGCCGCAGAATGTGAAAATAGTTGGCGGGCGAAGTGCAATTCGCGACCTGCATGTTGTCTTCGGCGCAAAGTTGCAGATAGCGTTCCAGCCGGGCCGAGGAATGTTCCGGCCCCTGGCCCTCGAAGCCGTGGGGCAACAGCATGACCAGGCCGCTCATGCGTAGCCATTTGCTTTCCCCCGACGAGATGAACTGATCGATGATGACCTGGGCGCCGTTGGCGAAATCGCCGAATTGCGCTTCCCACATGATCAATCCGCGCGGCTCGGCCATGGAATAGCCGTATTCGAAACCCAGCACGGCGGCTTCCGATAGGGCCGAATTGATCACCTCGAAATTGGCCTGTTTGTTGCTCAGATTGTTGAGCGGCGTGTAGGTGTGTTCGTCCATCTGGTCGATGAATTGGCAATGCCGTTGCGAGAAGGTGCCGCGCGCGCTGTCCTGGCCGGACAGGCGGACCGGAAAGCCTTCCAGCAACAGTGAACCGAACGCCAGGGCCTCCGCCGTGGCCCAATCGATGCCCTCGCCATTTTCAATGATGGCGCGCTTTGCGTTGAGCTGGCGGTTGATGGTGCGGTGCAGGTTGAAATTCCCCGGCACCTCGGTCAGGACCTTGCCGATCTTCCGCAGGGTATCGAGTTTGACGGAGGTATCGCCCCGCCGGGCCTCGCCACGGGCCCTCTCCAGGCCCTGCCATTGGCCTTCCAGCCAGTCCGCCTTGTTCGGCTTGTAGCCCGCCGCGGCTTCGAAATCCTGCTCCATGCGGGCCTGGAAATCGGCCACGGCGTTGTCGGCCTCTTCCTGGCTGATCACGGCATCGTTCACCAGTTTTTCCGAATAGATCTGCCGCGAAGTCGGGTGCTGGCCGATCGCCTTGTACATCAAGGGCTGGGTAAAGGCCGGTTCGTCGCCCTCATTGTGGCCGTGGCGGCGATAACAATACATGTCGATGATCACGTCTTTTTTGAACTGTTGGCGGAACTCGGCCGCGATCTTGCCGATATAGCAAACCGCCTCCGGGTCGTCGCCGTTGACGTGGAATATGGGTGTCTGCACCATCTTGCCCACATCGGATGGGTAGGGCGAGGAGCGGGAAAGATTGGGATTGGTGGTAAAGCCGATTTGATTGTTGACGATAATATGTATGGTGCCGCCAACCGTGTAGCCGTCCAGATCCGACAGCGCGAAACATTCACCGACCAGGCCTTGTCCGGCAAAGGCGGCATCGCCATGCATCAACAGGGCCATCACCTTGCCCCGGTCGTTGTCGTTCAACTGGTCCTGTTTGGCCCTGGCCTTGCCCAGCACCACCGGGTCGGAGGCCTCCAGATGCGAGGGATTTGCCGCCAGGGACAAATGCACCATATGGCCGCCCAATTCCCGGTCGGCGGAGGTGCCCAGGTGATACTTCACGTCGCCCGAGCCCTGCACATCCTGGGGATGGCCGGACTGGCCCTGGAACTCGGAGAATATCGCCGTGAAGGGTTTACGCATCAGGTTCGACAGCACGTTCAGGCGGCCCCGGTGGGGCATGCCGATGGAAATCTCCCGCACGCCCAATTGCGCCGCCCGGATCAGCACGGAATGCAACAGCGGCATCAGACTTTCGCCGCCATCCAGACCGAACCGTTTGGTGCCCGGATGCTTGACCTGCAAGAAGCTCTCGAAGCCCTCCGCCTCCACCAGTTCGCGCATGATCTGGCGTTTTTCGTGGTCGGTCAGGCTGATTTCCTTGCCCCGGCCCTCGATACGTTCCTGGATCCAGGATTTTTCATCGGCGCCCATGATGTGCATGAACTCGACGCCGATACTGCCGCAGTAGGTGCGGTTTAGAATTTCCAGGATTTCGCGCAGCGTGGCGTTCTCCAGGCCCAGGACATAGTTGATATAGATCGGCCGGTCCAAATCGGCATCGGTGAAGCCAAAGCTGCGCGGGTCCAGTTCCGAATGATGCACGGTCTTTTGCAGGCCCAGCGGATCCAGCCTGGCATGCAGATGTCCGCGCACGCGGTGATTGCGGATCAGCATCAAGGCGCGCAGGCTGTCCAAAGTGGCCTGGCGGACCTGGGCCGAGGTGGTCGCGCCCATGGCGCCGGGCGCCTGGCGGGCGCCGTCCAGGATGGCGCCGCCCTCATTGTCGGCCGAATAGGCATCGGGCAGGCTTGCCAGGCCCGTGCGCGGCGCCCACGGCGCGCCGCGAACCTCGGCCACCACGGCCTCCGCCTCGTCGCCCAGTTCGGCGAAGAATTGCTGCCAGGAGGCATCGACCGAATTGGGCGAGTTCAGATAACGCTGGTAAAGCTGTTCAATGAAGGCGCTGTTGGCCCCGAACAGAAATGACGATCCTTCAAGATCCGCGCCCGTCTCGTCCGTCATGGACATATTGCCATCGGCGGTTTTCTACCGCCGCCCCCAATACGATTGTAGGTGCCCGCATACTGCGCGGGACAGGGTTAACCCTTCATTAATTTCAACATGGTGCGGCCCAATTCCGCCGGTGAATCCGCGACTTCGACGCCGGCGCCGCGCATGGCTTCCATTTTGTCGCCGGCGGTGCCCTTGCCGCCCGAGATAATGGCGCCCGCATGGCCCATGCGCCGTCCGGGCGGCGCCGTGACGCCGGCAATAAAGCCGACGATCGGTTTCTTGGTCTTCGACTGC
Organism: Alphaproteobacteria bacterium; assembly: GCA_046582595.1. Taxonomy (GTDB): domain Bacteria; phylum Pseudomonadota; class Alphaproteobacteria. The sequence continues at coordinate 9,205 of JAYGEB010000064.1, forward strand.
TTGATGAAATCAGCCGCCTCTTCCTCCGCCGTGCCGCCAATCTCGCCGATCATCACGATGCCCTCGGTTTCCTCGTCGCTCAGGAACATCTCCAGGCAATCAATGAAGTTCGTGCCATTGATGGGGTCGCCGCCAATGCCGATGCAGGTGGTCTGCCCCAGACCGACCGCCGTGGTCTGCCCGACCGCTTCATAGGTCAGGGTGCCGGAACGCGAAACCACGCCAATCCTGCCGCGCGTGTGGATGTGGCCCGGCATGATGCCGATCTTGCATGCATCCGGGGTGATCACGCCGGGGCAGTTGGGCCCGACCAGCCGGGTTTTGCCCGACGCTTGCAACGCCCGCTTCACCGTGACCATGTCCAGTACGGGAATGCCCTCGGTGATGCAGATCGCCAGCTCGATCTCGCAATTGATGGCTTCCAAGATGGCATCGGCGGCAAAGGGCGGCGGCACATAGATGACCGTGGCATTGGCGCCCGTGGTCTCCATCGCCTCGGCCACGGTGTTGAACACGGGCAGGCCAAGGTGGTTTTCCCCGCCCTTGCCCGGCGAGACGCCGCCAACCATCCGGGTGCCGTAGGCAATGGCCTGTTCCGAGTGGAAGGTGCCTTGATTGCCGGTGAAGCCCTGGCAGATCACCTTGGTGTTTTTGTCGATCAATACAGCCATTAGGCGGCCTCCTTCACGGCGGCGACGACCTTGGCCGCCGCGTCCCCCAAATCGTCGGCGGTGACGATCAACAGGCCGGAGTTGGCCATGATTTCCTTGCCTTTCTCAACATTGGTGCCGGCCAGGCGCACCACCAGGGGCTTGGTCAAGCCAATCTCCCGGGCCGCTGCGACCACGCCCTCGGCGATAATGTCGCAACGCATGATACCGCCGAAAATATTGATCAGAATGCCTTCCACGTTTTTATCGGAAAGAATGATCTTGAAGGCCTCGGTGACCCGTTCCTTGGTGGCGCCGCCGCCCACGTCCAGAAAGTTGGCCGGTTCGCCGCCATGCAGCTTGATAATATCCATGGTCGCCATGGCCAGTCCGGCGCCATTTACCATGCAGCCGATGCTGCCATCCAGGCGGATATAGTTCAAATCCGCCTCGGCCGCCGCCAACTCCGCCGGATCCTCCTCGTCCGCATCCCGCAAGGCCTCGATGCCGGTCTGCCGATAGAGGGCGTTGTCATCGAAATTCATCTTGGCGTCCAAGGCGATGACATCGCCCGCGCGCGTAACCACAAGGGGGTTGATCTCCACCAGGGAGGCATCGGTATCAACAAAGGCCTTGTACAGCGCCGTGATCAGCTTCACCGCCGAGCCGACCTGTTTGCCCTCCAGGCCCAGGCCGAAGGCCAGGCGCCGGGCGTGGTGGTCCCGCAGGCCGGTGACGGGGTCGATCACCAGGGTTTGGATTTTCTCCGGCGTTTCCGCCGCCACCGCCTCGATATCCATGCCGCCCTCGGTCGAGGCCATGATGGCGATGCGCGACGAGCCCCGGTCCATCACCGCCGAGAGGTAAAACTCCCGCGCGATATCGCAGCCCTCCTCGATATACAGCCGCTTGACCAACCGTCCACCCGGGCCGGTCTGCGGGGTTATTAGGTTCATGCCCAGGATGTCGGTGGCAAATCCGCGTACCTCGTCGATGGAATTGGCCAGCTTGACGCCGCCGCCCTTGCCCCGGCCGCCGGCATGGATCTGCGCCTTGACGATATAGACAGGGCCTGGCAGGGACTGGGCGATTTTTACCGCCTCGTCCACGCTGTAGGCGGCGCCGCCCTCGGGCACGCTGACGCCGTATTTCTTCAGGACGTCCTTGGCCTGATGTTCATGAATATTCATCGCAACCCCATATACTTAACTCTGATACACAGATGCCGGTCCGGCTATTTGGCCGGCTGCTTTTTCCGCGCCCGCCGTTTGGCCTTTTTACCAAGCGAGGGGTCCAGCTTCTTGCAGGCGGCAACCAAGTCCTTGACCGAACGGACGGAGGCGTCAAAACCCTTCTTCTCGGTCTTGTTCATGGAGATTTCCACGATCCGCTCCACGCCCTTGGCGCCGATCACCACGGGGACGCCGACATACATGTCCTTGACGCCATACTGGCCGGTTAGTTGGGCCGCGCACGGCAGCAGCCGTTTCTGATCTCCCAGATAGCTTTCCGCCATCTGGATCGCCGCCGAGGCGGGGGCGTAAAAGGCCGACCCGGTCTTCAGTAGACCGACGATTTCCGCGCCGCCATCACGGGTCCGCTGAATGATCTTGTCCAGGCGTTCCTTGGTGGTCCAACCCATCTTGACCAGATCGGGCAGGGGAATGCCGGCGACGGTGGAATAACGGGCCAGCGGCACCATGGTGTCGCCGTGGCCGCCCAGGACAAAGGCCGTCACGTCCCGCACCGAGACGCCGAATTCCTCGGCCAGGAAATAGCGGAAGCGGGCGGAATCCAGTATGCCGGCCATGCCGACGACGCGATGCGCCGGCAGGCCGGTAATTTCCCGCAATACCCAGACCATGGCGTCGAGCGGATTGGTAATGCAGATGACGAAGGCGCCGGGGGCGTGCTTTTTTATGCCCTCGCCGACCTGCCGCATGACCTTGATATTGATGCCCAACAGATCGTCCCGGCTCATGCCCGGCTTGCGGGCCACGCCGGCGGTCACGATGATCACATCGGCGCCCTTTATGGCGGTATATCTGCTGCTGCCGGAAAGCGAGGCATTGAAGCCCTCGACGGGTGAAGACTGCGCCAGATCCAGGGTCTTGCCCTGGGGCAGGCCATCGACGATATCGAACATCACCACATCGCCAAGTTCCTTCAAGCCGGCTAAATGCGCCAGCGTGCCGCCGATATTGCCGCCCCCGATCAAGGCAATCTTGTTCCGTGCCATTCCTATTTCCCTTTCTCGATAAAGGCCCTGTCCACCGTAGAATTCCACCGGCTCTTTTACCCTTGGTAGCCATGGTGCGCAACGGGCTTGGGTGCGGGCTTGGATGCGGGCTTGGACACGGGCTTGGACACGGGCCCGGACGGACGCGCGCTGGATGGAGCCGTGGCTAAACCGTGCCGCCTTGGTTATCATGGCCGCCGGTCCAAAAGTAGCAAGAATAATTGAAAGCGGGAGTTTTCGCGATGTCCAGACGGGACGAATTGGCGGCGGAAGTCATGGCCGTGTTGAATGCCTATACTGAAACCTTGGTGAGCGGCGGCCGTGACGACATTCAGGCCTTCGTACACTTGCCGGTGGCCTATATCACCGAAGACGATGTGCAGATGCGGGAACGCTATCCCTTTGATCCCCGGAAGCTGCGCGAGATCATGGGCTTTCACCACGGCACCTCCATGCACGATGTCATGCATGTCGATGAAACCAAGGCGCATGTGTCGATCACGGCGACCCGGATGCGGGAAGACGACAGCCCCATCGAATATATCGAGGCGTTTTATATCCTGCAAAAACGCGGCGGCGAGTGGAAAATCGCCGCCTTTTCCGGCATCCGCACGGCGGCGTGAAGGAGTGAACGATGCGCATTTCAACCCAAGAACAGAACGAATTCCGCGCCGAAACCGCCGCCTGGTTCAGCGAAAACAAGCCGGCCGATCCGGGCTTTCTGCTACCGCAAAGCTTTATGGAAGTGGGCACCGACGCGCAGTTTGAATTCCTCCGCGCCTGGCAGAACAAGGTATACGAGGCCGGCTACCTGGGGCTGGCCTGGCCGGCGGAATATGGCGGCGGCGGCAAGGAGCAGGTCTTTCAGGATATCGCCACGGCCGAAATGGTGCGCCAGAACGTCCCCTTCATGACCAACACCATCGGGCTTAGCTGGGCCGGGCCGCTGATCCTGAACATGGGGACGGAGGGCCAGAAGCGGGCTTACATCAAGCGTATCCTCAGCGCCGAGGATATCTGGTGTCAGGGCTTCTCGGAACCCGATCATGGCTCGGACCTGGGCAACGCGCAACTCCGCGCCACCCGTGATGGCGACGAATACGTCCTGAACGGCTCCAAGATATGGACCTCCCTTGGCGCCTATGCGGACTACATCATTCTGCTGGCCCGCACGGACACCCAGACCAACACCAAATATGAAGGCCTCAGCTATTTTTTGGCACCCATGAAGGTGGCGGGCGTCGATCCCGCGCCGATCAAGAAGCTGACCGGGGAACATGGCTTCACCCAGACATTTTTTAATGACGCCCGCATCCCGGCGAGTTGTCTGATTGGAGAGGAAGGCGGCGGCTGGCAAGTGGCCATGAAGACCCTGACTTTCGAACGCGCGGTTAGCGGCGGCCAGGCCGGCGGCGTGCATTCCATGCAGGTCAGCGCGCGGGAGGTGGTTGAATTGGCCCGCCACGCCCTACGCGGCGGCCGCCCCGCCATCGAGGATCCCTTGGTGCGCGATCAACTGGTGGCCTTCCTGATGGAGGAGCGCGGCATGGACCTCAACAACCGGCGGGGCAAAATTCCGGGGCTGATATCCGAGCGCCCGGCCTCCATCGCCCTATCCCGCAAATTGACCGGTTCGGAATGGCGCCGCCGTCTGAATCAATTCGCGGTGACCCTGCAAGGGGCCAATGCCTCCCGCTACGTGGGCGACGGGGCGGCGGTGGAGCGGGGCCGGTGGCAGCGGGGCTACTTCAACGCCTTCTCCGGCACCATCGGCGGCGGCACCTCCCAAATCCAGAAAAATATTGTCGGCGAGCGGGTCCTGGGCCTGCCGAAACACGATTAGGCGGGCGGCGTCATGAACCAACAAGCCGATATCATCTTCACCGACGAACAGGCGCAGTTGCTGGAAATCGCCGAGACCTTCACGGCAAATAAATCACCCATGGACGCGGTGCGCCGCCAACTGGAGGCGGAAGACGCCATCGAGGCCGGGTTGTGGCAAGAAATTGCCGGCCTGGGCTGGCTGGGCATCGCCGTGCCGGAGGAATATGGTGGCAGCGGCCTGGGCCTGGGCGAGGTGGTGACCATCGTCGAACCCATGGGCCGCAATCTGTTCTCTTCGCCATTGATCTCCACCACCATTGCCGCCCAGATGATCCTGTTGGGCGGCACCGAGGCGCAGAAATCCCGCTGGCTGCCGCAATTGGCCGGCGGCACGGTGGCCGCATTGGCCTTGACGGAGGCCCATGGCGATTGGGATTTGACCAATTTGACCTGCACGGCGCGCCGGGACGGTGACAGACTGGTGCTGAGCGGCGGCAAGACCTTCGTCACGGACGCCAGGCTGGCGGAAATGTTTCTGGTGTCCGCCGCCCTGGACGGATCACCCGCCTTGGTGATCGTCGAGGCATCGGACTTGGGGCCGGGCGCCCTGAGCCGGGAAGTGGTGATCGATGAAAGCCGGCGCAGCCATGCCCTGAACCTTGACGGCATATCCGTGGCAAAGGACAATCTGCTCGGGGCGGCCAACCTGCACCGGCTGCATTTGGCGGCCTGCCTGCTGTATGCGGCGGAAATGTGCGGCGGCACGGCGGGGGTCATCAATGTCACCCTGGACTATTTGACCACGCGGCGGCAGTTCGGCCAGTTCATCGGCGCCTATCAGGCCCTGAAACACCCCATGGTCGATGCCCTGGTCGGGTTGGAGCAGGCCCGCTCGCATCTTTACCACGCGGCGACGGTATTCGATATGGCGGAAGGCCGGGGCGAGGTGGCGGTGCGCATGGCCAAGGCGCAAGCGGCGGATGCCTTCGCCTTCGCCTCCGACCGGGCGATCCAGTTTCATGGCGCCTTTGGTTTCACCTATGAATGCGATGCCCAGCTCTACCGCCGCCGCGCCCTATGGTGCGAACAGCAACACGGCGATGGCGCCCATCACCGGCAACACTTGGCGGGATTGCTATTGGATTAACGTCAACCATCATGAATAGGGGGACACGTAACGAGTACATGTCCCCCTATTCACCCCAATGACATTCAGGCGGAGTATTATGGGGACATGTACTTGTTACGTGTCCCCAAAATACGGCCCGGAACAAAATCCGATTGTGAAATTTCGAAGTTGCCGTTAGGCGCCGGCTATGGCGTTCAGGGGCGCGGCATAAGCCGCCGCCGCGGCGGCATGTGAAATCTCGGCGGCGGGCGCGGCCTGTTTTGTCCGGTCTTCGTCATCGGACTTGGCGATACCGCCCCCAGGCGTGGCCGCCACCTCTTCGTCTTTTGTCCCGGCCAGCTCGTCCGCCTTGAGTTGCGCCAGTTCAATTTGCGCCTGCTGTTTTGCCGCCGCCGCCTTGCCGGCAACGGCGCGGTCCGCGCCCGATGGCTCGGCCGGCGCATTGGCGGCGCGCCGCACCACGTCCATTTTCGCGATGGTCGCTTTCGGGTCGCCCGCGACGGGCGTCACGTCGATCGAAACATGGCCGGAGGTGGCATAGCGCCTGCCGTCCGGGCCGTCCGTATAGCCAAATTGCGGCGCGCCGGTGTATTGCCCGCCCGCCGCCGCATGCGCCTGTTCGTGCCGATGGATCTCCGCGTCGTTCTTCTTGAGCCGATCAACCTGTTTTTGCTCTGCCTCGCTCAATTGCGCGGCCGGTTCGCCGCCCTGTTCCGCCGAACTTTCCTGGGCCGCCAGCAGGCTGTTCAGATCGACCGGCGAGGTGGGCCGCGAGGCTTGGCCGTTTTTATCGGCTGGCGGCTGCTTGGCCGTGTCCCCGGCGAGGAAACCGCGACGGCCGCCCCGGTCTTCCGCCTCGGGCTTGGTGACGCCGGTGGGCGCGCGCACGGGCGTGGGCGGGGCAATTCCGATGCCTGGCAGTGCAACCACGTTCGAGGTCATTTATCCCATCGTCCAGTGACGGACGGCGCAAGCCGTTCTAGCAACTTCGCAGTATCGGGCAGAGCGCCCTAACAAGCGGTAAAGGGATATGGTTAACCCTTCCCTATAATTCGGCGCGCGCCAAACGGGCGCCGGCGACCATCGCCTGGGTTTTGCTTCGGGCCAGCCAGCGGGGAATGGCGGAAAAGCCGCAATCGGCGGTGATTGTCAGCTTCTCGGCGGGCACGAAGCGCAACACTTCACGGATCCGCGCCGCGACATCCTCGGCCGTTTCCTCGTGGAAGGATTTCACGTCGATGACGCCGGCGGCAATGCGGTAGCGCTCCGACAACGGCGCTAAAATCTCCAGTTCCGCCATCTCCCGGTTGGCGAATTCCAGCACCAGCATGTGGGTCTCCAACCGTTCCATGGCGCCCAGCAGACGCGCCAGGCCGCGCGGCGCGGAGGGGCGGGAGGCATTGTTGCCGAAACAGACATGCACCGCCGTGTGTTCCGATAGCCCGCGCGTGACCTGGTTGATGCAGTTGGCGGCCTCGTCCAGGCCGCGGCTCTCTGGCACGAAGGTCAGGCCCGGCTCGTCGATCTGAATAAAATCGGCGCCGGCCAGGCGCAGGGCCTCGACCTCCGCCCGCAGCATGACGATGATGTCATCCATCAGCGCATCGATATCGGCGTAGTGCGGTCCGGGCAGTATATTGGCGGCGAAGGTGAGGGGGCCGGGAAAGGCGATCTTCAGCCGCCGGCCCGGCGCCAGGCGCGCCAGATCCTCATATTCCTTGACCAGGCCAAGGCCCTCCGGCGCGCCGACCCTGTCGGTGGCGAAAAATTTCGGCGCCATGTCATATCCGGGCACGCCCAGCTTGCGCGGCCTCTCCTGCCGCGCGATGCCGGAAATGCGGTCATACATTTCATAGACAAAGCGTTGCCGGCGCAATTCGCCGTCGGAGACGATATCGATGCCCGCCTCGATCTGATCGGCGATGGCCAGCCGCGCCGCGTCCTCGAACGCCTCCGCCACATCCATGGGCGCCGCCGCATCGCGCATATGGCGGCGGAACAAGTGCAGCCAGCCCGGCATGGCATAGCTGCCCACGCCCATGGTGGGCAAAATCGGCAGTACGGGGGGCGTGGGCGGGAATGGCGGATGGGGCATGATGTGTCCTGACGCGATGCTGTCCAACGAATAGATATAGCTGACGGCCTTGGGCGGGCGAAGAATTTTCACGCCAAGGATTATACCTGCCGAAAAACACCGCCTGTCGGGCACATAACCTATTTCAAGGCAAAAATCAGACTCGGGAGAAAAATGACATGCAAGTCCTGATACCGCCATGCGTCGAGGATACGCTCGACGTCGATCACTCCTTGCGCCTTGCCGTGGAAGCCTATGATGCAGGTGACTTCAAAGCGGCTGCAAAGATTTTTCTAACATCATCGAGCGAAGGCGATCTGACCTCGCAAGTTTATTTGGCGATGGTGTATCACAATGGCAGCGGTGTTGAACAAAATGACTTTGAGGCCACGAATTGGTTTTGGGCGGCCGCTCTACAAGAAAACCCGGAGGCACAATATCAGATGGCCGTCCGAAGTTCCGTGGGCCAGGGGACAGAGGTGGATTTTGCCGAGGCCGCGGTTTGGTTTCGAAAGGCGGCCCAGCAGGGTCATATGGAAGCGCAAGCGGAACTTGGCATCGTCTATCGGATGGGCCGGGGCGTGGCGCGGGATGATGCCGAGGGCGCGAAATGGTATCAAAAAGCTGCGGCCCAAGGGCACGTCATGGCGGGGCACGCTCTTGGCCGTCTCTATTTGTCGGGTTCCGGCGTGCCGCAAAATGAGGTGAAGGCCGCGAGGTATTTTCGCATGGCGGCCGAGCAAGGGGACGCCGAAGGACAGACTGACTTGGGTCTTATGTACGCTAATGGCGCGGGCGTGGCACTGGATCACGACGAAGCCGTCATGTGGCTGCGGCTGGCCGCTGACCAAGGTCAACCAAAGGCTGCGGGAGCCTTGGGATACGCCTATATTGTGGGCACTGGCGTGGAAAAAGATTTTCATTCAGCCGCGAAATGGTACCGGTTGGCAGCCGAACATGGCCTGCCGGACTCGCAATTCAATCTGGGTCTCTTGTATCTGTTTGGCGATGGCGTGGAACAGGATGAGGTTGAAGCGCTAAAATGGTTCGTACTTTCGGCCGACGGGGACGGTGACACCGCCGCGCCCCGGAATGAACGTGTCACCCGGGCGCGGGACGACCTAAAAAGTCGAATGTCCGAGGCACAAACAAGGGATGTGGAGACGCGGTTGCGGCTTTGGCACAAGACCCGACCTTTGTCGTGGCTAGGCTGAGGCGCCACGCAACAGCCGGATCAAGGCATTCGGATCGCCTGGCATGGCGTTGCCGCGCCAGGCGATGTGTTGATCCGGGCGCGCGATGATCAAGGCGTTATCGTAGGCCTCCTTGGCCACATCGAGCAGGGCCAGCGGCAGCCCGTGCGTGGCGGCGGCCTGCAACAAGGGCGCGGCATCGATGTTTGGATCGCACCGCAGCAGGGTATATTCCGGGCCCAGGGCGTCATACAGGCTGCGCCCATTTCTCACATCGCCGAGCCAAAGATGAGGCAGTCGGCAGCCCGGCACGGTGGCGGGGGTGTAGTCCGCCATCGTATAGCCGGGCGCGGTTTCACCCTGGGCGCTGGCATGATCGATGATCGGCGAATGGTCGTAGTAATAGCCGAAATTCAGGCCGGCGGCGCAATATTGCTGGACGTTCAGGTCATAGGCCTGTTGCCCCAGTTTCGCCCGCGCGGCCTCGCCCGCCGCGTCCCCGTCCTCGATATTATCCGGCACCGCGCCGCGCTGGCTGGCCATGGCATGGGCATGGTCCATGACGAAGCGGGAAACCTGTTCGGTGATCAGCAGGCGTTCGGCCTCGTAGGCATCCAATATGGCCTCCGGCGCCCAGCCGTTCAGGTGCGCCGCCAACAGCCACGAGAGGTTCATGGCATCGGCGATGCCCGCGTTCATGCCATAGCCGCCGTAAGGCACCCAGATATGCGCCGCATCGCCGCAGATGAAGGCCCGGCGGTCGCGGAACTTGTTGGCCACCAGGCGGCGGCCGATCCAGTCCTCCTTGGCCAGGACTTCGTATTCGAAGCTGTCATCGACGCCCAAAATGGCGCGGATGCCCCAGTCCCGGTCGATGGCGTCGAAATCGGTCTCGCCGGGCCGCAGATAATTGTGGATGATCCAGCGTTCCACCCCGTCAATGGCATAGACGTTGCCCGACCGCCGTGGGTTCAGGGAAAAGGTCGCCCAGGCCGGGGCTTCGCTTTGCAGCCCGATCAGCCCCGGCGCGCGGATATAGCTGGACTGGGTTCGCGAAATCACGGCATCGCCCTCCAGCGTGGCGCCGATGCTATTGCGGACGATCGAACTAGCGCCGTCGCAGCCCACCAGATAGCGGCAAGCGATCCGCGCCGTCTCGCCACTGTCGAGGCTTTCCAGGCTTGCCGTCACCTGATCGCCGTCCTGGACCATGGCCGTCACCGCCCGGCGGGTTAGGATGGTGATCTTGCCCATTTGGGCGGCATGATCGAACAGGATCGGCTCCAGAAAAATCTGGTTGATCCGGTGCGCCGGCTCGGGCGTCGGCCAGCCCGTATCGGGCCCCTCCCGGCTGTCATAACGGTCCCGGCGGCAGGGAATGAGGATGCGGGTCAACTCCCGCCCCATGAATGTGGTGCGGTAAGAGATATCGTTGGGATAATCGGGCGGCAGCCCGGCGTGGCGCAACTTTCCCGCCACGCCCAGGCGGCGGAATATCTCCATGCTGCGGGCCGCCACATGATTGCACTTCGGCGGCGGCGGCGCCCCCCGCGCCCTGGTTTCGGCCACCACCACATCGATCCCCCGCCAGGCCAGATCCATGGCCAGCGTCAGGCCCACGGGCCCCGCGCCGACGATTAGAACGGATGTGGATGTGGGATCAGGCATGTTTCACGCTTCGATGACCGCAGCCTATCTCGATCGTGCCGAGCCCCGCCTGCCGGCGCCGACGGCCCTTGTGTTGGCATTGTGCCGCGGGCTTTTGATGGTGCCGGGGCCCGGGTCGAATTGACCGGGCCGGGGCTGGCTAGGTTGTTCGGCGGCGGCGTCGCGTTTCTTGATCTTTTGCGAGGCTTTCGCCTTTGCCCGTGCGCGGGCCTTGGCTTTGGTCATGTTTCCCTCTCCGGAAAAAAAGTCAGTCTACAGCAGTGTCCCGAAACTTCAGAGCCGGGGCCAGACCTGTTCCATGAAACGGCTCATGTCGTCGTTTTGCCGGCTCAGATCGGCGGTATCGATGCTGATGACCATCTCGTCAAGTCCCGCCGCTTGATAGGCCCGGATGGTGTCCATGATATCATCTTCCGTGCCGGTCAACGCCGTGCGCTCGGGCACGGGCGATCCCGGCGCCTTGCCGGTAAAGGCAAGGGGCAGGGATATCGAGATCCGTATACGCGCCGGGTCCCGGCCCGCCGCCTCGGTCAGTTCGATGATATTTTGCCGGCCCTCGGCGAGTTGGCTTGGCGATCGGCGCAAGGTGTGCCAGCCGTCGCCGAAACGGGCCACGCGGCGAAGGGCCGCCGCGCTGGAGCCGCCGATCAGGATCGGCGGGTAGGGGGTCTGCCGTGGTTTCGGTGAGAACGCCAGGCCTTGGAAGCGATAGAATTTGCCCGAGAATTCCGGAATGTCCTGGGTCCACAGGGCCTGCAGGGCGGCCAGTATTTCGTCCGTGCGTTTGCCCCGCGTTTTGAAGTCCACGCCCAGGTTCTCGAACTCGTCCTCCGTGACCGCCACGCCGATACCGAAATCCACCCGGCCGCCCGAAAGTTGGTCCAGGGTGGCGATCATCTTGCCTAGGCGGGCGGGATCGTGCCATGGCAATACCAGCACGGAAGTGCCGAGGCGAACGGTCTTGGTGGCGCCGCCAATCGCGGTCAGGATTGTCAGGGCGTCATGATACGGCCGGTCGCCCAGGCGTTTGGCCACATAGCTGGAATGAAACAGGTGTTCGCGCACCCAGACGCTGGAATATCCCAGACCTTCCGCCCGGATGGCGAGGGCGACAAGGTCGTTGGGATCTTCCACGCCCTGATTGTTGGGGATGGCGAAGCCGACTTTCATATTCAGGTTCCTTTCGACGTACCGCTATTGATCGATGCCGCCGATGCAGAGGTATTTAATCTCCACATAGTCGTCGATGCCGTATTTGGAGCCTTCGCGGCCCAGGCCGGATTGCTTCATGCCGCCGAATGGCGCGACCTCGGTGGAGATTAGGCCGGTGTTGATGCCGACAATGCCGTATTCGATGCCCTCGGCCACGCGCCAGATGCGGCCGATGTCGCGGGCGTAGAAATAGGCGGCCAGGCCGAACTCCGTGTCGTTGGCCATTCGAATGGCCTCGGCCTCGTCGCCGAAGCGGAAAATCGGCGCCATGGGGCCGAAGGTTTCCTCCCTGGCGACCATCATGTCGGAGGTAACATCGGCGACGATGGTGGGTTGGAAGAAATTGCCGCCCAGGTCATGGCGGGCGCCGCCCTCCACCACGCGGCCGCCCTTGGCCACGGCGTCGGCGATATGCTCTTCGGTCTTGGCGACGGCGGCCTGGTCGATCAGCGGCCCGATGACGACGCCGTCCTCGGTGCCCAGGCCGACCTTCATGGCGGAAACGGCGGTGGCCAGTTTGTCCAGGAAGGTGTCATAAACGCTGTCCTGCACCAACAGGCGGTTGGCGCAGACGCAGGTCTGTCCGGCGTTGCGGTATTTCGAGGCCAGGGCGCCTTCCACGGCGGCGTCCAGGTCGGCGTCATCGAAGACGATAAAGGGCGCGTTGCCGCCCAGTTCCATGGTCGCCTTCTTCACCGTGTCGGCGCATTTCTTCATCAATAACTTGCCGACCTCGGTGGAGCCGGTGAAGGTCAATTTGCGCACGATGGGATTGGCGGTCATCTCCTCGCCAATCTCGCTCGAGGCGCCGGCCAGCACCGACATCACGCCCGCCGGCAGGCCGGCCCGCTCGGCAAGTTCGGCCAGGGCCAGGGCCGAGAACGGCGTCTGGCTGGCCGGTTTGACCACCATGGTGCAGCCGGCGGCAAGGGCCGGGCCCACCTTGCGGGTGATCATGGCGGCGGGGAAGTTCCACGGCGTGATGGCGGCGCAGACCCCGATGGGTTCCTTGATCACGACGATGCGCTTGTCGGCCTGGTGGCTGGGGATGGTATCGCCATACAGGCGCTTGCCCTCCTCGGCGAACCATTCGATGAAGGAGGCGGCATAGGCGATCTCGCCCTTGGACTCGGCCAGGGGCTTGCCCTGTTCCAGGGTCATGATCAAGGCCAGATCGTCCACATGGCGATGCATCAGGTTGAACCAGTCGCGCAGAATTTTCGCCCGCGCGGCAGCGGTCATGGCGCGCCAGGGGCCCAGTGCCTGATTGGCGGCCTCGATGGCGCGGCGGGTTTCCGCCCCACCGGCGCGGGGCACCGTGCCGATGATCTCTCCCGTGGCCGGGTTATCGACCTCGATCACGCCGCCGCCATCGGCATCGCACCAGGCGCCGGCGATATAGTTTTGCTGACGAAACAGACTGCTGTCGTTGAGTTGCATGACGGGGCCTCCCCTGTTTGCCCAATTGCAGATGCCTCGGCGGGTGCCAAAACACACCGCCGCTCCAGCGCGGGCGTGGGTTCCCGCCCGCACGGGAAAGACCGGATCGGCCGGTTGGGCGATCACGGTGTTGGAATAGTGAACCTAATGCCTTGCGCGGGCAACCGGGTCGGTATGGTCAGGCCTTGGCGCTGGGCCGCGAAGATACCACGCCGTGCCAGCGGGCCAGGTTGGGCCATTCATCGCCGACCTTCAGGCCGACGACGCGGGCGAAATCCACGCCGATCATGGCGGTAATATCAGACACGGAATAGTTCTCGCCGGCGATGAATTCCCGGTCCGCCAACGCCGCGTCCAGCCAGGCGAAACGCGCCGGCAGCTTGGCCTTGTTCAATTCACCCCAGGCCGGCACCTGATCTTCCATTTCCTTGAAGAAGTCAGAAGTATGGCGGAACGCCGCCGCGACACAGCCCGCGATATTGAACTCGGCCCGGCGGCTCCACATCTCCACCTGGGCCTTTTCCTTTGCATCGCGGCCAAACAGCGGCGGGTCGGGCTGGATTTCCTCGAAATAGCGGCAGATCGCCATGCTTTCCGAGATATGACCGCCGTCGTCAAGCTCCAGTGTCGGCACCTGACCCATGTTGTTGATATTGGCGATATAGTCGTCCGTCTTGTGCTCCCGCTTGGCGATATCCACCGCGACCAATTCCACATCGATGCCCTTTTCAGCCAGAAATACGCGCACCCGGCGCGGGTTCGGCGCCATTTTCATGTCATAAAGTTTCATGCCTGTTCTCCCGGTTGGCGGCTACGAGGTGGCCGCTGATTTGATAAAGGCCGCCGCGCCCTCGGCCTTGCCGAAACGGCTGTCGTTGGCGCTGGGCAGCTTGGCCAGACCGTTGCAGCGCATGACCGGGCCCTTGGGGCCGATCATCAGGCCGGAGGCGAAGCCCAGGCGCCGGGTGGTGTGGCGGAAGTCGATCTCGCTGACCAGCCATTCGTCCTTGAAGGCGGGCTGGAGGAAATCATAGCTCATCTGAATGGTCGGCGAGAAGGCCTCGGTCTTGGCGGCCAGTTGCACATTCATGCCGACAGCCATGTCCATCAGGGTCATCATCATGCCGCCGTGACAAATGCCGGCCGGGTTCAGGTGGATGTCGAGGACCACGAAACCCATGACGCCAACGCCGTCATCGACGCGGAAGTACAAAGGCCCGATATGATCGGTAAAGCCCTGATCCTCGGGAAAGGGGTGAAAGCCGTCCGGTACGCCTGCCTGCATTACGCCTGATTTAACCTCATGAATTGAATGCCAGAGCCTACATACGGCGAAAGCGCCGCGAGGGGCAAGACAGGCGGTGCATTCGCCATCGATGCTTGCGTTCTTGTGCGTCGGGATAATTGTTGCCGGAGATGGGGGCGAATGCGATACTTCGCAAGGGTTGCAACCAAGGAGCGATTCATGACTGAGATAGCGCTGGCCTATGAAGCAAAAGCCCACAGCATCGGCGTCGTTGGCCGCTCGATCTGCAATGCCCGCAATCATCACTGGGTTGCCGAAAACACCGGCGGCGAAGCAGTCGGCGCGGGCGAATTGTTTTGCGCCTCCATCGCCGCCTGCGCGGTGAACATGGTCGAGACCATCGCCAGCACCGAACAACGCGCCCTCGACGGCATGGAAGTCAATGTCGCGGTCTACCGCGATTTCGACAAGCCGGCCGGTGATCTCTCGCTGTATGATGCGGTGCGCATAGAATTCCAGATGTGGGGCGTGAGCGACGACGATGCGCGCTTTCTGGTCAAGACTTGGAAGCAACGCTGACCCATCTATGGTTCGGTCGCCGTGGAGACCGCGGACACCACCGTGGACTTCACCGCGAGCGCCACGGCGCGGGCGAGCTAATGTCGCTCAATAATCAGTCCCAATCATCCGTACAGAGGGCCATTGAACCCATCGGCCGCGGGAAGCCGGGCAATTCAAGGATCGAACTTTTTGTGCTCGATGTCGAAGGCAGAGCGGAAACCGCAGTTTGGGGCCATTACCATCGAAATGTGCCAGAAGCGGAATTGCTGTGGTCCCGCTTAGAAGCGTTGAACTTCAGTTGCATATAGCCTTTGCCATAACAATTTATTAGCATTGCGGGCGGGATTTGGGGCCAGGGGAAGCATCATGGCCGAAGGGGACACTGAAAGAGGGCTGGCGGCTTTTGTCGCAGTAGACGTCGCTGGGTAACCGAGAAGACTAATCGATATGCAGGGATTATG
>JAYGEB010000336.1:0-1955 GCA_046582595.1 Alphaproteobacteria bacterium
CCTGTGGCAGGGTTGGGGCAGCGCCGACATCGGCCTTGGCAACAACCGCGACATGACCCGGGCCCTGATTCCGATCATGGTCGAGGACCTTGGCAAAACCGTTCAGCAGAAATCCTTCCCGTTGCAATAACCGGCGGCGTCCCGAACGCCACGCTCGGTCGAGGGGCGCCCAAAGTCCGATAGTAGCCCGATAATATTTCGATATTTCTAGAAATACCGTTGACTATAGGGTGGAACGGCGTTGCCTTGCCCCCATGAACGAGGAAACGGCGGCAAAATGCCTGTCCGAACTAGGCAACCCGACCCGGCTTGCCGTCTTCCGGCTGTTGGTCCGGGCCGGGCCCGACGGCATGATGGTCGGCGATATTCAACGGCGGCTCGGCATTCCGGGGTCCACCCTATCGCACCACATCGCGCGGCTGACCTGGGCCGGGCTGGTGGAACAACGGCGTCAGGGACGTAAACTTTTCTGCCTCAACCGTCACCATGTGATGGATGACTTGTTGGCGTTCCTGACCGCGGAGTGCTGTGCCGGTTTCGACGACCAACAATCCGGCCAGCCGGCGGCATGACCAGCCTTCGCCTCCCTTGGGCGGAGGCCTACCTGGCAAGCGGGATGACCCTTGCCAAAAAGGCCGGAAAGGGCTGGGCCGCCCGCATAGACCCCGTGGTATGGGCGATGGGGGCGCTTTTAGGGGGGGCTTTTGGTGCTGGCCCCGGCCCAGGTGCCCGAAAACCTAAAATTCGTCACCCTAGCCCTGCTTCAGATTTCCCCGCTCCTGATGCTTTCCGTCGCCATTGCCGCCGCCGCCCAGGCCACCGGGTCGGAGAAATTGATCGCCCAGGTGTTTACCGGCAATCCCCTTCGCATGATCACCGCCGCCGCCTTGTTCGGCAGCCTGTTGCCGTTCTGTTCGTGCGGCGTCATCCCCCTGGTTGCCGGACTGTTGACCGCCGGCGTGCCGTTGGCCCCGGTCATGGCGTTCTGGCTTTCGTCGCCGTTGATGGACCCAGAAATGTTCATCCTCATCGCCGCCACCCTCGGCCTTCATTTCATCGTCGGCAAGACCCTGGCGGCGTTCGGCATGGGCCTGTTGGGCGGTTTTTCCACCCTCGGCACACAGAGACTGGGCTTTTTTGGCTCACCGCTTTCTGAGGGAATTACCGATAGCTGCGGCAAAACGTCCGGTGTCCCGAAAACAACCGGCGTCGAAGAAGAGACGGCGGTTCTTTGGCCTTTCTGGCGGGAACCGGAACGCCGCCGGCAGTTCACCGGCGTGTTTTTGGAAACCGACTGGTTCCTCGGCAAATGGCTGACCCTGGATTTTATCATTGAAGGCTTGATGGTCGCCTATATCCCCGCCTCGATAATCGCCCAAGGGTTGGGCGGCGGCAATTGGTGGACTATCCCTGCCGCCGTCCTAGTCGGCCTTCCGGCTTATCTCAACGGTTTTGCCGCCATTCCGCCGATGGAAGGGCTGATAGACCTGGGCATGGCCAAGGGCGCCGCCATGGCCTTCATGGTCGCTGGCGGCGTCACCTGCATCCCGGCGGCAGTGGGGGTGTTCGCCTTGGTGCGGCGCCCGGTTTTCGCGTGGTACGGGGCTTTGGCCCTGATCAGTTCGCTGGTGGCCGGATTCGCGTAGCAACTGTCCGTCTACGGCTGAACCGGGCCGTGACCGTGGCGGGTCTGGCGCGGGGCTTGCCGTTCTGCTAATTTCCCGTTCAGGGGCTGTGGTTTAACCCGCCACGGCCCCGTTTCGTGTGTTATTGGCGTTTATCTAGACTGCATCCGACGATGACCGATAAAAAAGACAAGGCCCTTTTGCCGGCCGGACTGTCCGATGTCCTGGCGCCGGGCGCCGAATTTGAAGCGGCGGTTCTGGAACAGCTTCTGGGATGGTTTTCCGGCTACGGCTACGACCGCGTAAGCCCCCCATTGATCGAATTCGAAG
>JAYGEB010000339.1:0-5922 GCA_046582595.1 Alphaproteobacteria bacterium
CTGTCCCCCCAGCCAGATATTTGAACTGCCTGACTGTGACGCTGAGATTTTTCTGCCAACCCGGAAAAAGGACTTTTTCAACAATATCGGTCAAAAGCGACCGTTCGGGCGGCGGAGCCATGGCGCGTCGTTTATTCTAAATGTCGTTTGTGTTTGTCGTAACCGGATAGGCACGGTCTAGTTCACCGAACGCAACTCCAGCTTGGCGATGGCCTCGCGGTGCACTTCGTCCGGGCCGTCGCCGATGCGCAGATAGCGGGCTTCGGAGTACATGTGGGCCAGGCCGAAGTCGTCGGAGACCCCTGCCCCGCCATGGATCTGGATCGCCCGGTCGATCACCTCGGCGGCCATTTTGGGCACCACGACCTTGATCATGGCGATCTGCTTGCGCGCCGCCTTGTTGCCCTCCTTGTCCATCATCCAGGCGGTATGCAGCACCAACAGGCGCGCCTGATCGATCTCGCAGCGGGAATTGGCGATATCGGCGCGCACCGTGTCGCGTTCCGCCAAGGGCTTGCCAAAGGCCACCCGTGCCTTGGCCCGGCGCATCATCGCCTCCAACGCCCGTTCCGCCTTGCCGATCAGGCGCATGCAATGGTGGATGCGGCCCGGACCCAGGCGTCCCTGGGCGATTTCGAAGCCGCGGCCCTCGCCCAGCAGCATATTGGCCGCCGGCACGCGGACATCCGTGAACAGCACCTCGCCATGGCCATGGGGGGCGTGGTCATAGCCGAACACCGGCAGCATGCGCAGGATTTCCAGGCCCAGCGTCTTGACCGGCACCAGGATCATGGATTGCCGTTTGTGGCGTTCGGCGTTGGGATCGCTCTTGCCCATGACGATGGCGATCTCGCAAGCCGGATGGCCGATGCCGCTGCTCCACCATTTGCGCCCGTTGATGACATATTCATCGCCGTCCCTCTCGATGGAGGTTTCGATATTGGTGGCATCGGAGGACGCCACGCCGGGCTCCGTCATGCAAAAGACCGAGCGGGTTTCGCCCGCCAGCAACGGCGTCAGCCAGCGTTTCCGCTGCGCTTCATCGCCGAACTGGGCCAGCACTTCCATGTTGCCCACATCCGGAGCGGCGCAATTGAAAACTTCCGGCGCCATGTCCGAACGGCCCAAAATCTCCATGATCGGGGCGAACTCGAAATTCGCCAGACCGGGCCCAAAGCGCGCATCGTGGATGAACATGTTCCACAGGCCCTCGTCCTTAGCCTTGGCTTTCAACTCCTGCAGAATGGGGGGGAAGCCGTTCCAGCGGGTTGCCATGTCGGCGGTCTGCGCTTCGTAGGTTTCTTCCGCCCGATAGACGTGGCGGTCCATGAAGGCCTGGACCCGCTCCAGATAATCCTTGCTACGGTCGGTAAACTCGAACATGGGCTCTCTCCACCAGAATTTTTGGCATGATCGGGGTATGATGGCGGTCACTATAGACGATTTGGGAGAGGATTAGGTCATGGCCGGGATCGATTACGAGGCCTTGCGCGCCGAAATAGCCGATTTCGCCAAACGGGAAATTGCCGTTCGCGATGGCCTGAGCCAACAGCACGAGTTTCCCGCCGGCCTTTGGCGGGCCATGGGGTCGGCCGGGCTGATGGCCATCGCCCTGCCGGAGGAATTCGGCGGCCGCGGCGGTGATTACCGGGCCATGGCCCTGACCCTGGAGACCCTAGCCGATGCGGGCGGCTGCCAGGGCGTGGCCATATCCTGGATGTCCCAAGTCCTGAACGCCCGGCTGCACATTTTGGGCCAGGGTAGCGATGCGCAAAAGCATCAATACCTGCCCGGCCTGGCGGCGGGCCGGCATACGGTTTGCATGGCGATTTCGGAACCCGGCGCCGGCGCTCATCCTAAATTGCTTTCAACCCGCGCCGAACGGAAGGGCGGCGGGTTTATCCTGAACGGTGAAAAAGCCTATCTGACGAACGGCCCGCTGGCCGATCTTTTTCTGGTCTTGGCGATCACGGACGAAATCGATGGCCGCCGGCACTTCACCTCCTTCATGGTGCCCAGGGAGACGGAAGGCGTTGAGATCACGGCGGGGGTTGAGGTGGATTTCCTGCACCCCTCCCCCCATTGCGGTCTCAAGCTGACCAATTGCCGTATTCCCGCCGCCAACCGCCTGGGCCCCCTGGGCGGTGCCTTTGACGCCATTTCACTGCCCATGCGCCGGGTCGAGGATGCCCTGGCGCCGGCCAAGACGGCCGGCGCCATGCGGCACCGCTTCCGCCTGCTCTGCCAGGCGGCGTCCGGGCGCGATATCGGGGACGACGGCGAGCTGATCCTGGGCCGTCTGGCCGCCATGCCCGAGGCCTTGTCGGCCATGGCCTGGCGCGCCGCCGGACTGCTGGACAGTGGCCGCGGCGATATCGAGGAAACCCTGTCATCCCTGGCCGCCGCCGCCCGGCAGACCGGCAAATATGTCGAACGGGAGGTTGAGGCCTTCATCGACACGTGGGATATAGGGGTTTCGGACGCCCTGGCCACCGCGACCAGGGATCTGGTGAAATCCCAGGGCATCGCGGCCCAAGCCCGGGATCTCCAGGCCCGCAAGCGCGGCCGGGCTCGCTTGCAGGCCCATCAGTAGATGCGAACGTCTTAGTTAGTTAGTGAAAAGAGACCCATGACCGAACCGAACGCCGCCAAAATCGACAACGTGGAAGACATCGTCGCGGGCCTGGGCGATGAGGGTTATATCGCCTCGCGCCAGATCGCCACCGCCATATTCGTGGCTGAAAACCTGACCAAGCCAATTTTGGTGGAAGGCTCCGCCGGGGTTGGCAAGACCGAATTGGCCCTGGCGTCGGCCGCCTGGCTCGGCCTGCCCCTGATCCGCATGCAGTGTTACGAGGGTTTGGATGAATCCAAGGCGCTGTACGAATGGAAATACGGCAAACAACTGCTCTATACGCAAATCCTGAAGGACAAGATGGGCGATGTTCTGGGCGACGCGCCGACCCTGGACAAGGCCATGGAGAAACTGCACGGCTTCGGCGATATGTTCTTCTCGGAAGATTTTCTGGAGCCGCGGCCATTATTGAAGGCCTTGCGTCAGCCACATGGCGCGGTGTTGCTGATCGATGAAATCGACAAATCAGACGAGGAGTTCGAGGCGTACCTGCTGGAAATCCTCTCCGCGTTCCAGGTTACCATCCCCGAAATCGGCACCATCAAATCCACCATACCGCCGCTGGTATTCCTGACTTCGAACAACATGCGGGAGATGGGCGACGCCCTGAAGCGGCGTTGCCTGCACCTCTATATCCCTCTCCCCGACGCCAAGCTGGAAGAACAGATTGTCGCCGCACGGGTTCCCGACATCGACGCAAAACTACGCCGCAAACTGGTCGCCTTCGTGCAGATGCTGCGGGAACAGGACCTCAAAAAGCTGCCCTCCATCTCTGAAACCCTGGATTGGGCCCGCGTTCTGCTGCTGCTGCATGCCGACGATCTAAGCCCGGATCTGGTGCGGGATACCTTGAATGTGTTGCTGAAGTTCGAGCAGGATATTCACGCCGTGCGCCCGCAGCTCGCAGAATTCACCCGCAAGGCGCGCCAGGCCGGGGACCGGGGTTACCCGGGGTAATCATTCAACATGCAACGGCCACTCGAAAATTTCTTCCGTGCCCTGCGCGCCGCCGATATCCGGGTTTCGCCGGCGGAAAGCATCGATGCCCACCGCACGGTGGAACTGGTGGGCTATGACGACCGGCAATTCTTCAAGGACGCCCTGTGCGTGGCCCTGGCCAAGACGCCGGATGAAGTCGCCAGCTTCGACGATGTCTTCGAGATGTTTTTTCAGCGGGAGGAATTTGCCGCCGGCAATGAAGAAGCTGAAGACGGCGGCGGCCCGCCCGAGAGCGCGGAGAGCGATGCAGCCTTTGCCGAGCAGATCGGCGATGTCCCCCTGGCCGAGATGGTGCTGGATGCCGACGGCGGCGAACTGGCCTCGGCAATGGAGCAATCCGCCAACCGGGTCGGCGCCACCGAGATTCGGTTTTTCACCCAACGCGGCTATTTCACCCGGCGCATACTGGACGACATGGGCCTGCGCGATCTGGAACGTCTGATCGCCCAGCTACGGCGTGGCGGCGACGGTGACGTTGACGGTGATGGAGACAATGAGGGCGCCGCCAACCTGGCCAATCGCCTGGAACAGGGCCGGCGCTATTTGCTGAATGAGGCCCGCGCCTTTATGGAGCGGCAATACGAGCTCTACGCCCGCGCCAACGGCGAAAACCTGCGCGAAGAGTTCCTCATGGAAACCCGCATGTCGAACCTGGAACACCGGGATTTCGAGCGCATGCACAGGATCGTCCGCCACATGGCCAAGAAACTGGCCTCCCGCCATAACCGCCGGCGCAAGCGCACCAGGCGCGGCCAACTGGACATGCGCCGCACCTTGCGCCGCAACATGCCCCACGGCGGCATTCCGTTCGAGGTATATTGGAAACAGATCAAGATCGAACGCCCGAAAATCGTGGTGATCTGCGACGTCTCCAAATCCGTCGCCGCCGCCGCCCGCTTTTTGTTGCTGTTCCTTTATTCATTGCACGAAGTGATCGCGCAATTGCAGGCCTTCGCCTTCTCCGACCGTCTCATCTCCATCGGCGATATCCTGGAAAACAACGACGTGGAACGGGCAATCCCGGAAATCATGAACGCCATCGGCTTCCGCTCCACCGATTACGGCCAGGCCCTGGAAGACTACGAAGTGGGTTTCATGGACGAGTTGGACCGTCACACCACGGTCATCATTCTGGGCGATGGCCGCTCCAACTTCACCGACCCGCGCATCGATATCATGCGCCGCCTGCATGACCGCTCGCGCTCCGTCATCTGGCTGAACCCGGAACCGGAGACCTTCTGGGGCACCGGCGATAGCGAGATGCCCCGCTACCGCCCCTTCTGCCACGTGGCCAAGACCTGCTCCACCGTCATGCATTTGGAACGGGTGATCGACGATATCTTGAAAAGCTACGCGCGGGCTTGACCCCATAACCCGGTTGCGATTACGTAATGCCGCGCGCGCCACAACCGCCGTTATATTCTTCGACCGCCGGATACGGTCAAATATTTCTACCAAACGTTTTTCGCGATGATAAGATATTCCGTGCTCATAATCATTTCGCCACCAAGGGATGCAAGATTAGGTTTTCGTCGGTTTTGGGAATTTCTTGCCGTGCAATGGTTCCGGAATAACGCCAACCAAATTTCCAACCTTTAGCCGGACGCGGCCGTAATGTTAGATACAGTACTTGAAACCGTCCGTACCATTGTGCTGCTTGGCATCGTCGGTTTTCTGCTTCGCGCGGACAGAAAAAGGTTTGAGCAGAACCGGATGGGCTGGACCCTCATCATCATCGGGTTCTCCCTTCTGACGTTCGGCAGTTTCATGGACATCACCGACAATTTCGAGAGCCTAAATCCATATGTCATCGTTGGCCATACGGATACAGAAGCTTTACTGGAAGAGGTGGTCGGTTTTCTGGGCGGATTCGTATTTCTGGCCGCCGGCCTCTATTTCTGGCTACCCAGCGTCGAGTCATTATCCAAGGAAGTCGCCGAGCGCAAACGAACCGCCGAGATCCTTGGCAAGGCCGAGGAGGGCTTGAGGATAAGCGAGGCGCGGTTCCGAGATTTTGCAGAATCCAGCACCGACTAGCTCTGGGAAATGGACGAAGAATTGCGCTTCACCTACCTGTCGCCAAATGTGGAACGCGTGGTCGGCGTGCCGCCCGAATGGCATTATGGCAAAACGCGTCAGGATATACCTAGTCGTCTGTGAAAAACTCTGAAAGCCTTTTCGCGCGTATGGTTTTGGCTGATTTGAAGTATTCATAATTGCAAGAAAGTGCCTGTTTTGCGGTCGTTTCCTTGCGATTTTGATTCACTTTTTAGGCTATTTATGATTCC
>JAYGEB010000151.1:0-4898 GCA_046582595.1 Alphaproteobacteria bacterium
CGACTTACTCGGGCGGCCGGCGCACGTTGACCGCCGACGACATTACCGGCATCCAAAAAATATATGGCGTGCCGGAGCCGGCGGCGCTTGGCTTGATGTTGGTGGGCCTGCTCGGGTTTGGCTGGGCCCGCCGGCGCGGGACGGGCCAGGGGCGTTATTTTCTCGGAAAACCACCCGGTTTGGGCAGCGAGGCCAAGGTGCCGTCGTAGACGGGCAGTCCGGCCTCGTCCCGGTCCTTGAAAAAGCTGTTGCGGGCCCGCACCTGGTTTTCGATCGACGGCAGATGCACGCCCGTCAAGCCGACCATTCGGTTATTCCGGATGATGAAGGGGCCAAACAGTTTGGCGAACAGCAGCCAGCGGCAGCAGCGTTCTTGATCATCGTAGATGAACCAGTTTTCTTCCAGGGTGGTGGAATGGGGCGCGGGGTTGATACGCCTGCTTTCCAAGGCAACGCCGATAAATTCATGATTATCGGTATTCTTGCTCTGCTGCAGAACGCTGCGGCGGACAATCAGTTCACCGCCGGCATAGGCATCGATGGCGCGCGAGTTTTTACCATCCAGGGCGGCGAGAACGCTATCCTCGACAATGGTGCGCCGGGCCCCGGTCTTGAGCGTATGCCCCTGGCCCTTTGAGGATAAAATTCTGGTATTCCGTATGGTCAGGACATCGCCGCCATTTATGTACAGGCCATGCGCCCGGCCGCCCCTGCCATTGCGCTCGAACAAGGAGTTGATAACCGTAACTCCGCCCCTCCTGGGGCCGCCCAGAATGCCGTTTTCGCTGTCGTGGCAATACAAATCGTCGATCAGCAAATCAGCTGCCTCGGGGTCGATCCGGATGCAAGCGCCGTTCCGGTCGCGCACCACGGCATTCGAGATTTCAAGGCCGGTGATGGTGACGTTCGCCGCCCGCACCACCAAGGGCGCCTTGCCCCAGCAGATGCCCCCCGCCAAATGCGCCCGCCGGCCGTTTTTGTCTTTCAGGCCCACCAACTTCAACGGCTTGTCGATCACGCCACAGGTGCCGCTCAGACCGGGCTTCATGGTTATGGTGCCGCCGGATTTCAGGGCCTTGATGGCGCGGTTCAGATCGGCGTAATCGCAACCCTGACGGCACACCGTGAGAGCCGCGGCCTGCCCCGCCGCCGGTTTCCGTCTTATGGACAGCCTTGGTTTTTTGGCTTTTACCGCCGCCGCTTTCCCGGCCCCCTCCATTCGATCCAAACGTTTTTCAATCGTATCCAGACGGATTTGCAACTGCTGGCCGATAATGCGCAATTGCTGATGAATGTCCCGCAACTCCTGCTTTAACCCAGCGCTTGTATTCTCTTCCGCCCAAGCGGGCATGGCCGCCAGGCAGAGTATGAACAGCGCCATTCGCGGCCACCGGCGGCCTGGGGTATTCCGGGCGGCGGTCGAAACATTGTCGTCATGTGAAAACACATGGGGCATGATGCAAGATAAATTCCGGCTTCAAGATGGGGCGCGACCCCTGGTGATAAATATGGAAGGGCGGGTCATTGTTGGCAAATCATTTTCTGGTCCGCGATTTGGCGGATATCGAGGCGATCGAGGCGCGGCCCTTGTCGGATTTGGCTTTGCCGCAAAGCACCTATCACGCCATACGCGCGGCGGCGGAAAAATATCCCGACCGGGCCGCCTTCAAACAATTACACACGGGCTCGGCCGAGGAAGAACCGGACATCCTGCTCTATCGCGACCTGATGGTGAAAATCCATCAAACCGCCAATTTGCTGCACGGCCTCGGCGTTGGCGCGGCAGACGCGGTCACGCTGCTGTTGCCGATTATCCCCGAAACCAGCATTTGCCTGTGGGCCGCCGCCGCCACCGGCATCGCCAATCCAGTCAATTCGTTTCTGGAGACCGAACACATCGTCTCCATCATGCGCGCGGGCCGGGCCAAGGTGGTGATTGGCTGTCACCCATCGATCGAGGCCACCTCCTGGCCCCGGATTCAGGCCATTCGCGAGCGGCTGCCGGAGGTGATTGTCATTCAAATCGGCGGTGACGGCGGCGATTTGGAGCCCGGCGTGATCCATTTCGAGAGCGCCATCGCCGAACAGCCCGGCGACCGCCTGGTCAGCGGCCGGGAGCCGCGACAGGAGGATATCTGCGCCTACATGCACACCGGCGGCACCACCGGACAGCCCAAACTGGCCCGCCATCACCACCTGGGCCAATTGCTGCAATGCGCCGGCCTGGACTTTCTGTTGGGGCCGCAAAACCCGTCCGTCGGTCTGTTGGGCGTGCCCATGTTCCACGTGGGCGGGGTGATCGCCTCCAGCCTGTATACCTTGAGCCGCGGCGGCACCATCGTCACCCTGCATCCCAATGGCCTGCGCGAACCCGTCGTGGTGCGGGATTTTTTGGCCAACGCGGCCCGCTTCGGCGCCACCTCCCTGGGCGGCGTGCCGGCAAGCTGGTCGGCCTTTCTGAGCATGCCCATCGATCACCTGGATTTGAGCAGCGTGCGCCACGGCCTGGTCGCGGCCTCCACCCTGCCCTTGGAAGTGGCCCATGGCGTGGCCAAAAAATTCGGCTTTCCCCTGGTCGAGGGCTGGGGCATGACCGAGACCCATTGCTTCGCCACGATGAACCCCCTGCATGGCGAAAACCGGGCCGGCTCCATCGGTATCCGCTTTCCCTTTATGCAGGTGCGTATCGCGCAACTGGACGCGGACGGCCAGCTTCTGCGTGACTGCGCGGTGGACGAAATCGGCGTGCTGTTGGTCAAGGGCCCCCAGGTGATCGACGGCTATGTGGACGAGGTCCATAACCGGGAAGCCTGGATCGAGGGCGATTGGCTGAACACCGGCGATCTGGCCCGCATGGATGGGGACGGCTATCTCTGGCACACCGGCCGGGCCAAGGACCTGATCATCCGCGGCGGCCACAACATCGATCCCTTGCTGATCGAGGAGGTTCTGTATCAGGCTCCCGGCGTCGAATTGGCCGCCGCCGTGGGCCAGCCCGACCGCCGGGTCGGCGAGATGCCGGTTGCGTTTGTGCAAATGCGGGCCGGCGAGGCCTTCGATGAAGCGGCGATCAAATCTTTCGTGCGCGAACGCATCCAGGAACGCGCCGCCAATCCCGCCGCCATTCACCAAATGTCCGAACTGCCCCTGACCCAGGTCGGCAAGATCTTCAAACCGGCCCTGCGCTGGGAGGCCGCACGCTTGGTCTTGCAGCGGGAACTATCCGCCATCGCCAAGGATGCCGCGGTTGTCTCCGTCGCCGCCCATGCCACCCACGGCACCCTGGCGACCATCACGGTCGCGGGCGGCACCGACGAATTGACGGACACCTTGCGGGAAGCCGTCGGCGGTTATCCGCTGCATTGCGAATTCGTCAGAGTTTGAGCCTCTCGCGCGGCAGCCGATTGACTATTCGCGGGTTGGCCTTGCCTTTCGGGGCCGGCCTGATCTGGCCTCCGAACCAATCTCGGTGACAGTGCGTTTAACCAGGACTGGCGGCTTCGAGGGATCGAAAGACGGCGCCGCTTAACTGGCGAGCGCCCGCTCGACGGCTTCCGGATCATGGTTGATGACAGTCAAAAGGACACGCGCCGCGCGATCCGGGACACGCCGTCCCTGCTCCCAGTCTTGTATGGCGCGCGCGTCAAGGCCAAAACGGTCAGCGAATTTCTGTCGGCTCAGTTTCAAACGCTTGCGGAGCGCCCTGATCCGTTCCGCCGTGGGGTCATCGACAATTCGGCAAGGCAAATCGACGTCTCCACGAACATGGTTGAGGACTTCGCCCAAGGCCTCCTCCACCTCGTTGCCCAAGGGGGTGCGTTTCGCTGTCATGATCGCTTCTCCTCTTTTTTGATGGCGGCAACCAACCTACTCCAGGCCTTTCTATCGGCCGGTGACAAATCTTCCCGATCGGCCTTGGCGTAGGCCGTGAGAAGATAAATCGCCTCGGGACCGGCATGAAAAAAATAGATTGTTCTGATGCCGCCTCCTTTGCCTCTGCCTGAACCCGCCCAACGTATCTTTCGAATTCCGCCCGTACCTGGAATGACAGGCCCAGCCAAAGGGTTGGCCACAATAGCAGTCTCCATGGCCTTGCGGTTATCCGCCGTCGTCAACTTGCGAATGGTACGCTCATAGACCTTGGTGGTGAATATCTCCATCACGCATATACTGCGGCAATGCCGCATTTTACGCAAGAGTTATTTAGGCGGCACTGCCGCATGATATTATTAACCGCAATTGTCAAGAATTAGAACTGGAAAAAGAGTAGCGTCCTCTTTATTCCTTTATTTACGGCCCCTTTATTAAGCTCGCACCTTCATGGCGTATTCAATCATTGGCGGTAAATTGATTGACCGCAACCCGGTAGACCACCAATAATCTATCCCCAAGAGGATGAGGGAATGGCCAAAAAACCACGGACAGACGAGATACGCGACGCCGTGCTTTCCTATGATGATATGCAGGCCGCAATTCGCAAGATTGATCGGCGTTTAGCGGACTTAGACGCATTCGACATAGAGGAAATCCATGATCGGGATACGCCGGAAATTGAAGCGATAGGCGTCAAAATTAACACCCTCCTAGTCGATGTATTTGGTTCCAACAGTACAGAATATCATCGCTACAACCACATCCCCAACATCGACACAGCCGGATACAGTCTTGATGGAACCTCCATTTATGAAATAAGGGAGGGTTTGGTTTCAGGCATCGGACGCGCCAAGGCAACGCTTGAAGCAATAAAGCAAGGGTTCCTAGTGCTCCGCACCCTTTAATTCCATTAGTTTGGCCTGCAAGGGTTGAAGTTACTGGTTTTCGATGATTCGATGGCCATCGATTCGAATTATCACGGTGGTGCATGATGTCACGGAAGAAGTATGTGGTCGAGCTTTCGA
>JAYGEB010000415.1:0-1686 GCA_046582595.1 Alphaproteobacteria bacterium
ACTTGTTGCGCATCATAACGGGCAGGGAAATCAGCCCCATGGCGACCACGGTGGCGCCGACAATGCCGGTGGTCGCGGCCAGAAGCGCGCCCACGAACACGACCGAAATTCCCAACCCCCCGGGGACCGGGCCGAACAACTGGGCCATGGTGATCAGCAGGTCTTCCGCCAGTTTCGAGCGTTGCAGCATGATGCCCATGAAAATGAACAACGGGATGGCTATCAGCGTGTCGCGTTCGACCTCCCAATAAACACCGCGGAAATTGGTGACGCCGGCGCTCAGCCATTGCCAGGCGCTGCCTTGCGCGAAATAGGCGTCGACGTCTCCGGCGAACAGATAGCCGCAAAGAGCGGCGGCGCCGATGGAAATAATAGCCGAGCCGGGCAGGGCGAACGCGACCGGGTATCCCGAGCCCAGGGCATAGCCCATCAGTCCGATCAAAAGGGCGAGGAAAAGGAGTTCCATGAATGAAAGGGCTTTCTAGGTCACGGCGTGAACGTCGTGATTGCGGCCGCCGGTTTCTTCCCGGATATCGGCCACCGCGTCCAGCATTTGGCTGACGAACTGAATCATCATTGAAATAGCGAAAAGAGCGAGGAACCCGGCCATCATGTATTTGACGTACATGCCGAAACCGGTCTGGGTCGTCTCGAAGGCCAGGATCGGGCTGTTGATGATTGCCGATTTGCTGTTCATGCCGACGAACAGGATGATCCAGCACAACGAGATGCCGAGGAAAAGCGCACCGGCGGCGTTCACCATGCCCTTCTTCCTGGTGGTAAAATTCGTATAGAAGACATCGACGCGGACATGGCTTTCTTGAAGCAATGTATAGGCGCTGGCGAACAGGAACAGGGCCGCATACCAGAACCGCACCAGGTCGCCCATAAAGACCTGTTCGTAGGAAAAGATGAAGCGGGAAATGACAATCAAAAGCTCGGCTACGATGACCAGCAGCGCCAGCCAGCTGAAACCGATGGTGCGCGAGAAGGCGGCGGTGACAATCGCCAGGCCCATCAACGGCATATGCACGACCGGACCCCGGTACAGGGATTTTCCCAAATTCAGGGCCATTTCCTTGCCGAACAGCGCGGGCAAAAAAGCCCTCGACCCGCAAGAAGGAAATAATCGCATCGGTAATGCCGATATAAAGGACGGCGAAGAAAGCCGCCCGGATGATAAAGGCATTGATGTTTGAAATGCGTTCGCTGTCGTCGCGCAGGCCCCGGTCTCCGGTGCGCAATACGTAAAAAACCGTCAAGGCAATGGCCGCGGGATAAACGGACATTTGCAGCCACGCCGAAACCATGGATGAACCCTTGTTGCCGCTGCCGAAGCCAAGGGGCGTTCCTTCGCCGGGCCAGCCCTGCCAAAAGGTGAGGTAGTCGTTGATCAGGAATACCGCCAGCGACGCCAAAATTGCCCAGCCGAACATGCGAACTAGGAGCGTTGTGCGGTGATTCCATTCAGGAAGCGGAAAATCTGCGGAATAGCCAGATTCGGTCAAGGCAGTGCCCTCGGCCGTCATATAAATTCCCCCTCGCAACAAGACTGGTGGGACGAGGCGATGCCCCGTCCCACCATGGTGCATCACTTGGCTGCGATTAGATTTCGATGCCGAGCACACGGTTGCGCTGGTTGATGTAGCCCGCATCGGAGAGCAACATCCACCGGCCGACATCCGC
>JAYGEB010000416.1:0-1940 GCA_046582595.1 Alphaproteobacteria bacterium
CTTCGCGGTAGCCCTTGCGGGAAAGATAGCATTTGCCGAAACGCGAGAACATGCGGCGGATATTGCCGCCCAGCCCGCCGATGTCGCCGCCCGCCCGCAGGTCCGCCGCCCGCGCCGTGGTATATCGGTCCAGTCGTTGCAGCATATCGGAAATATTCCTATCCACATTATGGCGGATCGGTGTGTGCAGCCAGCGGCGCGGCCCGCTCAGGGTCAGGGCGGGATGAATGCGCTGTTCGCCCCAGCGTTTCGCCCCCCTGGCCGACAGCCGCGGGGCGGCGGAGACGCCCCATGAGCCGCCCCAGCCATGGCGCACCAGACGCTCGCCGATGAAATTGTCGAACGGCAGCAGAAAATAGCCGTCGTTCAGACCCTCGATGGCCGATATGATTTCCCGCCCCAAGGCCTCTCCGGCCCGTTCGTCGGCGTCAACTTCCAGGATCCAGGCGCCCCGGCAGGCATCCAGCCCCGCATTGCGGCGATGACCCTCGATCTCCCAGGCACCTTCGACCAATCGGGCGCCAAACCGCTGGGCGATGGCCTTGCTGCCGTCCGTGCATTTGTCCAGCACCACCACCAACTCGTCGGCGAAGCCCAAGGCGGCGAGACAGTCGGCCAACTGTCCTTCTTCATTATGGGCGACAACCAGCACCGAGAGGATTGGCTCCGTCATGCCCTCCGTCCCATACCCGGGTCCGCGACCCGGTCCAACAGCTTCCGCGCCGCCGCCACCGCCTTTTCAACCGACAATGTCGTCATCCAGCAATCCTGTTTGCGGTAATCGTAGGCCGGATCGTTGCGAATGTCGTCAAAAGCCAGATCGGTGCGCACGGCGGCGGCCATGTCGCCCCAGGGACCATACATCTCCTCCCGGCTGGGCCCGAACAATCCCAGGGTGGGGCACGCAACGGCGGCGGCCATGTGCATCAATCCCGAATCGTTGCCGACAAACAGATCGCAACGCCTCAGGCAGGCCGCCACCGTGGGCAGGTCGATACGGCCGACCAAATCAATCACCTGTTCCGCCGGCAGGCCATCCAGCAAGGGTTGCGCGGCGGGCCGTTCGCTCCTGGCGCCAAAAACCGCGATCCGTGCCCTTGGCAGCGGGCCGCCGGCGTCCGTGAGAGAGCGGGCCAGTTCCTCGAACCGTTCAATCGGCCATTGCTTGCCGCCCCAATTGGCCGTGGGAGCCAAGGCCAGGACGGCGCCGTCATGGGGGAGATGCGTCATGGACGCCTTAACATGTTCCGGGCGCGGCCATAATTCAGGGCTGGGCGGTTCCGGCAAATCCAGCACCTGGGCCAGATGGCGTACCCTGTGCAGATGGCCGCCATTGGCCCGCAAAACGCGGCGTTCCCCGGCCCACAACAGCCAGGCCAGCAGCGAGGCGCGCAGATCCACCACCAGGTCCCATCGCCGTCCCACGGTTCGCAGCCACAGCCGGCGCCAATGCCCGGCCAGGGGCGCCTTGTCCATGACCACCACATCCGCCACGTTCGGCGCCAAAGCCAACAGCGGCGCGGGCACGGGGCCGCAGGCAAGGGTTATGCGGGCATCCGGATGCCGCCGCGTCAAATAGGCCAATAAACCCGTTGAAAGCACGGCATCGCCAAGGCGGTTATGGGAGATGAACAGGATTTTCATCGCCGGTCCGGCGGGTCCCTTCAGGGCGGCGGCCGGTCAAGGCCGGCGTGCGGTTGCGGGTTGGCCGCGGCCCCTTGCCAAGGGCCGCGCCCGAGTGCATGTATAACCAGTGGGGAGCAAGTGATGGAAGCGAATTATTGTCTATTGCCGGGACGCGGCGTGCTGCGTTTGTCGGGGGCGGATGTCAGGACATTTCTGCAGGCCCTGGTGACGCGGGATCTGGACCATCTGTCGCCCGGACAGGCGGTCTATGGCGCCTTGCTGACGCCCCAGGGAAAATATTTGTTTGATTTCTT
>JAYGEB010000433.1:0-5203 GCA_046582595.1 Alphaproteobacteria bacterium
TTGAGGAGAACTGAACAGCCCTGGGGGACATTCAATCCGTGTTCTTTCGGGGCTAGTCGCGCACGGACTTGGATAAGACGATTGAGCGCTCGGCGCTCTCGTGAATGGGGGCGGCATATGACACCTGGTAGCTTGCACGACCATGCCCGCGGCGCCAGCCGCATCCTGAAAGCCATGGCAAATGAACGGCGGTTCATTATTCTATCTCACCTTGCCGATGGTGAGTTAAGCGTGGGGGAACTGGAAAATCGATTGGGTATCAGCCAATCCGCCCTGTCACAGCATTTGGCGCGCCTGCGAAACGACCGGCTGGTGACGCCGCGGCGCTCGGCGCAGAATATTTACTACTCCTTGCAGGGCAATGAGGCACGAGCGATCATGGGGCTTTTGCATGATCTTATCGGTATCGACGAGCCGGGACGGGAAGCTAGTCGGTTGTCTTGAACCGCTCACTCCTTGGGCCTGCGAATTTGAAACCGCATTATCAACCTATTGGAAATAATTACTGAATAAACCGCGAATGACGCCGATTTTATTGAATATTGGCAGGTTTCGTTTGCCATAACCGGCCAAATTGCTGTATTCACCAAACATCTCATTGGAAAAGCCTTGAGAGAGGCTAGCCCAATTCTTTTAGCGGTATTTATGGACCTGGTCGCGTTTGCCCATTGCGCCGCCACGCCGATGTGCCTCAAGTTTATGTGCCAGTTGCATGCAGATCTACCTACCCATCGCCGAACTGTCCGTTAATGCTTTCCTGTTTCTTGGCATGGGAGCGGGGGTTGGATTTCTCTCTGGCCTGTTTGGGGTTGGCGGCGGCTTTCTCATGACACCGCTGTTGATATTCGCCGGCATTTCGCCCGCCGTGGCGGTGGCGACGGAAGCCAACCAAATCGTCGCCTCTTCCGTATCCGGCGCCCTGGCCCACTGGCGCCGGGGCAATGTGGATATCAAAATGGGCGTGGTGCTTTTGATCGGTGGCTTCATCGGCTCCACCTTGGGTGTTTGGGTTTTTGGATTGTTGCAGGGTCTGGGCCAGATCGATCTGGTGATCCGGCTGTCATATGTGGTGTTCTTGGGCACCATCGGCGCCCTGATGCTGGTGGAGAGCCTGAAGGCGATGTCCCGGAAACGTAAACCGGGCGGCAAGCTGCGCAAACTGCATCAGCACAATTGGTTGCACGGCCTGCCGTTCAAAATGCGTTTTCGCCGCTCTAAGCTGTATATCTCCGCCCTGCTGCCTCTCGGCATTGGCATTCTGGTCGGCATCCTGTCGGCGATCATGGGCGTGGGCGGCGGTTTTATCATGGTCCCGGCGATGATCTATCTGCTTGGCATGCCGACGGCGATAGTGGTCGGCACCTCGTTGTTTCAGATTATTTTCGTCACCGCCAACGTGACCTTTCTACAGGCCTGGCAAAACCAGACGGTCGATATATTTCTGGCGCTGCTGCTTATGACCGGCGGCGTTATCGGCGCCCAATTGGGCTCCCGGGCCGGTTCGAAACTGCCGGGCGAACAATTGCGCGGCATGCTGGCGCTGATCGTCTTGGGTGTCTGCGCCCGCCTGGCCTATGAATTACTGTCCCGCCCGGCCGACCTGTTTTCCATCGCCACCGTACTGGAGCGGGGCGGATGAGGGGCTGGGGGAAGGGCGTTCCGGGTTCCCGCATCGCTTTCGTGCTTGTAGCGCTTTTCCTGCTCAGTCCGGTGCGTCCCCTATGGGCGCAGGCGGTGGTGGCTGATTTGTCCGACCATTTGATCGCGGTGACAACCGGATTTGCCGGCACCAAATTGCTCATGTTTGGCGCCATCGAGGGGGAAGCGGCGGATGTCATTATTGTTGTCCGCGGCCCGGCCGATCCGGTCATGGTTCGGCGCAAGGAACGTCTGGGCGGCATCTGGGTCAACCGTCATAAGTTGATATTCGGCGGCGTGCCAGCCTTTTACCGCCTGGCCAGTACCCGGCCGGTCGAGGAGATCGCCTCCAACCGCATTTTGGCCCGCCATGGTATCGGTCTGGATCATATCCGCCTGGTTAATCCCGTGGCCGACGACGGCGAACTGTCCGACTTCCGCGCCGCCCTGATCCGCAACAAGCAGCGCCAGGGCCTCTACCCGTCGGAAAACGGCCACATTTCCCTGCTGGGCAACCGCCTGTTCCGCAGCGATATTTTCTTCCCCTCCAACGTACCCACGGGCACTTATAACGTGACCGTTTATCTGTTGCGCGGCGGCAAGGTTATCAGCGCCCAGACCACGCCCCTGGTCGTATCCAAGATCGGTATCGGCGCCCAGGTCTTCGCCTTCGCGCATCGTTATTCCGCGTTGTATGGCGTGGCGGCCCTGGTCACGGCGCTGTTCGCGGGCTGGTTGGCGGGCGCTGTTTTTAAGCGCGCCTAGAGCATGTCGCGGCTAATCTAAACCATTATTTGACCGGCCCTCCCGGCCCCGTGGGTAGGCGCGGTTTGTAGCGCGATGTGGGACATCAGGCAAGAACCGCAACGCCGCCACGGGGCCGGGAGGGCCGGCCTGCGGTGGCGCGACCAAGCCATTGGGCGCGGCGTTGCGCGGTTTGCCCGATGCCCCACATCGGGCCGCGCCGCGCGCCTACCCCAATGGCTTGGTCGTGCCATCAAATGAATCAGATTAGCCGCGACATGCTCTAAAGCAATTTCGAGATTGAAATGGTCGATCAAGGCCGCGACGGCGGCCCGGCGCTTGTGCGCCGCCCGCGCGGAGCGGTGCGCTCTTGCGCACAAGCGTGAGCGAAGAGAGCCAGGCCCGATTCATTCAAAACCGTAATTGTTCCAAGGGTTCAAGTCCGTGGGGACGTCGCCTCGGCGGCATCATTCGCCTCTCCGTGCGCCACGGCCATGGTGTTGTAGGGTATGCGTTCGCCTTTATCCAAAATATCTTGATAATCCATATCGCCTTGCGGGAAATTGGTGGCGCTCAGATGCACTTCGGGGGCGATCGCGCCGGCCTCCAAGAGGATCGCGATGTTCGGCGCCTGGGCGGCAATCTTGTCCGCCACGGGAAGGCATTTATCCCAGTTGGTATGCTGCAACATTATGCAGAAGGTATTGTCGGAAAGGCGGGCGACCAGATCGGACGAGCGGGCGATCTTGGTTAGCAGGGTCGCCAGGCCGGCCATCATCGATTCCGTCGGATTGAAGCCGTGTGCGTTCAAAGTCCCGGCGTAGTTGGCGACCCGCACATACAACAGGGCGCCCTGTTTTTTGGCCCGCAGGCTCTCCGCTATGACGATCCTGAAAAATTCGCGGAAACTGGCTTCATTGACCACGCCGGTGCTGATGTCATTGCCGGCGCCCTCGCGCAACATATCTTCCATATTTAGCAGCCGTTTGCCGGCCTTGATCCGAAGTTGTAGTTCCATGGTATTCAACGGCTTGTTCAAATAATCGTCGCCGCCTGCTTCAAGAGCGGCCATGACCGCGTCTTTTTCAGAAAAATCGGCGTAAAATATGATGTAGGTATAGCGCGGACGTTGGATTTTACGAATGCGCCGGCATAATTCCAGGCCGTCGATGCCCGGTATATCGTAATCCAGGATCACCATGCGGTATGGTTCCTTGGCGATCAGGTCATGGGCCCGGCCGCCGTCGTGTTCAACGGTGACACGGTGGCCCCATTTCTCCAACTTCGACTTCAGCAACCGCGAAAATAGCGGATCTTGATCCACGACCAAAACTTTCACGACGCTCTTTCCTCCAGCGGCCGGCTCATGATCATATTATCTGGTTCCCGGTACGCCGCCCGAAAGACCGTCCAACGCACCGGCTAGATTTGCCGTGCCCGCGCCACCCGCCGCCGCGCCGCCGCCCGCGGGCTGGTTTTGTCCACCCGGCGCCACAGCGCCAGCCGCCGCCGGTCCCGCCGTCGTGGCGCCGCTGCCCCGCGGCGTGGCCACCGGCGAACAGCGCGGATTGCAGCTTAACGTGGAGGAAACTTGCCGGCGATCGATGGTGATGCGGCGTTTGTTTACCGGGCCGACGACGATGGCGGATGACAGTATGACCTTGCCCGCTTGGTCCAGGATCATCAGATTGGTTTCGCCCGGTTCCCGGCCCAAAAGGAATATTCGGCCATTGCCTTCCACCACCACGTCGGCGACGGCGGGGTTGCCGAGCATGATCACGTCGGCCGGTCTGGACAACGGCAGGATCCTCGTCTTGCCAACCTCCAGCAATATGACGCCGGCCGCCTGGGCGCGCGGTACCGTTGCGAACGAAATCCCCAGGGTCGCGGCCAGAATGATCAGACAAGCCAGCAATTGCACCTGCCTGCCACGACGCGGTCCGTGATGCGATTTGAGAATTTTCATTCCATGTCCTCGGCGAGGATTGATCCCGAATTGGCCGTAAAACAGTCGATTCCGGAATTAGATCATGTTCGGTTTACACATGCCCGGACTCTTAGAAAAAGGGCAATTGAACCAACCACTTGAGTCGCGATCACGACTCCGGTTAATTGAAAATTGCTCTAGCCATGACCCGAAATTAACACATTCATCGGCGCCAAGCATCTGTTATACAAAATTAACAACGCCTATTTGATAATGAATCCTTAACCAATTCCGCGACAAGGCAAACTAATGAGTGAACACCGCAAGATAACGAGAGTACTTATCTATTGTATCCTATGGCGTCATGACCATTTAGTTTACAATAATAAAATGGTGCGCGCCGGACAACTGCGTACAGGAAAAAAATGAAGAAGGATGGCTCCTTCCGTCTTGCCTCTCCGTTTGCCGCATTTTGCTGTGCTGGCGGTTTGTTGCTGGCCGCCTGTGCGCCGGAACAGGCCGTGTCATCGCGCGCCGAACTCAATCGTCTTGACCGCAGCTTGTACGATGCCGCGGAAACTTTTGAAGAACGCCGCGACTATGCCGCCGCCGTCAGCTATTACCGCAATCTGCATCGGCGCAACCCGGACGATTCCAGCGCCGTGGTCGGACTTGCGCGGGGACTGCGCCATCTGCGGCAGACCCGCGAGGCCCAGGCGTTTGTCCTGCGGGCCTTAAAAAAGGCGCCCAAGAATATCGGTTTGCGGTCCGAATTGGGTAAGTTGCAACTGGCTCTGGGCAAGCCGTTGAAGGCGGTGGATACGCTGTCCCGCGTTGATGCGGAGCTGGTGGCGAAGCGGTGGGAAATCAAAGCCGACCTGGGCATCGCCCATG
>JAYGEB010000521.1:0-5698 GCA_046582595.1 Alphaproteobacteria bacterium
GCAATACCTGCGCCAGAACAAACTCGCACACCGCGTCTTCCAAACCTACGAAGAGATCGTCGATGCCTGCTGCGAGGCCTGGGCCGATTTCACCGCCACGCCCGACAGAATCACCTCCATAACGCGACGCGAATGGGCAAATGTGTCATGACTTATGACGTCTGGTATGAGACCTCCTGAAATGGATTTGGCCGATCTCGCGATTTCACCATTGTCTTCACTGCCCAGCTTGCTAAGAAGCGCAATTCTTTTATTATTCCACGCTTCACTCACGTAATCGACAATCTTTCTTTTCAATTCATCCGCATACATATTGATTGCTCCGTCCTATTTCGGCTCGAAGATTGGCCTCGGTGATGCAAGTTCCCGGATAGGTACCAACCACTCCGATTTTCCAATAAATGGCCTTAAGCCAAAGACCTATTCTTGACCGACGTAAAATCAACGCTAAAAACTTGCTAACAATTCTAAGATACTTCCCTGACATATTGCAATGATAGAGTCCGACTCGTACCGGCCATGCCTGGTTTTTCGTCTTGAATTTGCTCGTTCATAGAGAGCGAATTAGGGAGACGCGATCCTGTCTTTCCAGACGAATATTGGGTTGGATGGCCCCTCAATTCTTGTGCTTAGGTCCACCGGATACTCCAGCGGACACCATGGCCTACTCCCGCCCATAGGCATCCAGCCCCTGCCTTGCCAGGGCGTCCGCCGCCTCGTTGCCGGGGTCGCCGGCGTGGCCCTTGACCCAGTGCCAGGAGATTTCGTGCTCCGCCATGGCCGCCTCCAGGCGTTGCCACAGATCGACGTTCTTGACCGGCTTCCTGGCGGCGGTGCGCCAGCCGTTGCGTTTCCACTTGATGATCCATTTGGTGATGCCGTCGCGCAGATAGGTGCTGTCGGTATGCAGGTTGACCCGGCAGGGGCGTTTCAGGGCCTCCAGGGCGGCGATGGCGGCGTACAGTTCCATGCGGTTGTTGGTGGTGGCGGGTTCGCCGCCTTTCAATTCGCGCGCATGGCCGCCGAATTGCAGCAGGGCGCCCCAGCCGCCAGGTCCGGGGTTGCCCGAACAGGCGCCGTCCGTATGGATCGTGACCGCATCCATGGGCGCTAATCCAGGCCGTAGGCGCCGGGGCCGCCGACGCGGCCATGGAAACGCATCTTGTGCAGGAATTCCAAGGGATCCTTGGGCTTGACCATGGCGCCGTCGACCTGGTTCAGCCAGTCATACAGGCGGGTCAGCAGAAACCGCAGGGCCGAGCCCCGCGCCAGCAGGGGCAGGGCCGCCAGTTCGGCTTCGTTGACCGGGCGGACCGCCCGGTAGGCCGAGAGCAGGCGCCGGGCCTTGGTAATATTGAACTCCCCGCTGCGCTCGAAGCACCAGGCATTCAGGCAGATCGCCAAGTCGTAGGCCAGGGCGTCGGTGCAGGCAAAATAAAAATCGATCAGCCCGGTCAGCTTGTCGTCCATGAAAAACACATTGTCGGGAAACAGATCGGCGTGAATAACCCCCGTGGGCAGGCCGATGGGCCAATGGCCCGACAGATACTCGAACTCCCGCGCGATCTCATCGCCCAGGCCAACGGCGACATCGTCGGCGCGGCCCGCCGTGGCCTCGACCAATTCCGCCCAGCCGTCAATTGACAGGGCGTTGTGGCGGGCATGGGGATAGTCCCGCCCGGCCAGATGCATGCGCGCCAGGGCCGCGCCCACTTCGCCGCAATGCGCCGCTCCCGGCCGCTTTGGCCAAATGCCCGGCAAATAGGTCTGCACCGCCGCCGGCTTGCCCGCGACCCGGCGCAAGGCCTTGCCATCCCGGCCGTGGATGGTGGGCGGACAGGGCACGCCGCGGTTTGAAAGATGGTCCAGCAGGCCAAGAAAAAATGGCAGATCCTTCGGGTCGACCCGTTTTTCATAGATCGTCAGGATGTAGGTGCCCCGGTCGGTCTGCAACAGATAATTGGTGTTCTCCACGCCCTCGGCGATGCCTTTCAGGCCGGTGACCGCGCCGATATCATACTCCGCCACGAAGCGGCGCAGGTCTTCATCGTCGATTTCCGTGTAGACCGCCATGGACCGGCACTCCTAGGAGCGCAACTCCGCCGGCAGCTTGAATTCCATATCCTCGCGGGCGGTGGTGATTTCCTCGACCCGGACGTCGTAATGCTCACGAAAGGCTTCCAGGACTTCCTCGACCAGTTTTTCCGGGGCCGAGGCGCCGGCGGAAATGCCGATGCAATGGCGATCGGCCAGATCCGCCCAAACAATATCCCCGGCCCGCTGGATCAGGCGGCTGTAGTGGCAGCCCGCGCCCTTGCCCACTTCCACCAGGCGCTGGGAGTTCGAGGAATTCGGCGCGCCGATGATGAACAGGCCGTCGCAACGGTGCGCGATGGCCTTCACGGCGGCCTGCCGGTTGGTGGTGGCATAGCAGATGTCGCCCTTGCTTGGCCCGGCAAGATCGGGGAAGCGTTTCGACAGCACATCCACCGCCGCCGCCGTATCATCCACCGACAGCGTGGTTTGCGTGATGTAGGCCACCCGCGCGCCTTGTGGCGGCTCGAAGGTTTCCGCCTCCGCCGCCGATTGCAGCAGGGTAATTTCGCCTTCGGGCAATTGCCCCATGGTGCCCACGGCTTCCGGGTGACCGGCATGGCCCAGCATCACCACGTGACGGCCCTTGGCATGGTGCTTTTCCGCCTCGCGGTGGACCTTGGTCACCAGGGGGCAGGTGGCGTCAAGAAACTTCAGGCCCCGCCGGCGGGCCTCGTCAGGCACGGACTTGGCCACGCCGTGGGCCGAAAATATCACCCTGCCGCCGTCGGGCACTTGCGCCAGCTCGCCAATAAATACCGCGCCGCGCCGCGCCAAACCCTCGACCACATAGCGGTTGTGGACGATTTCATGGCGCACATAGATCGGCCGGCCGTATTGTTCCAGGGCCAATTCAACAATTTGAATGGCCCGGTCGACGCCGGCGCAAAATCCCCTCGGCGCCGCCAGCAGAATTGTGATCGCTCGTTTGCTCATGATGCCCAGCCATGCCTCGAATGGCCCTGTATACTCCGAATGCGCTCTGGTACAAATTGGCGGCATTGTGATTGGCGAATGGGCAAGAAAAACATGGCAACTATTGGCAAGTCCGTGAAGGCAACCACTCTCATTGTCTGTGCCGGCCTGCTATTGGCGGCCTGTGGTTTGTTTCGGCCCGGGGAAGTCAAGGTTTGTCCACGGGTCTCCCTGTTGAATGAGGCCGCTAGCATGATTCGCTACCGGGATGGCCCTGGCCGGGATTTGACCGATGTCCTCTACGAGGCCAAGGTGCGGGACATCAATTGGAGTTGCAAATACCTCGATAACCGCCTGCGGGTGGAGGCGGTGATCGATATCGTGGCGCAAAAGGGTCCGGCCTCGACGGGCGCCAATGCGCAAGTGCCCTTCTTCGTCGCCATCATCGACGGTGGGCAAAATATCGTGGCCAAGAAAACCTTCTCCAGCGAGGTGGAGTTCCGCGCCGGCCAGCGCCGGGCCGGCGTGCGGGAAGAGATCGAACAGACCGTCTTCCTGAAGCAAGGCGAAAGCGGCACGGATTATGAAATCATTGTCGGCCTGCAATTGACCGAGCAGCAATTGCAACAGAACCGCGGACGCCGGCAATAGGCGCGCAAGAGCAATTTTCAATTAATCGGAGTCGCTTTCGCGACCCTAGTGATTGGTTCAATTGCTCTTTTCTTAAGAGTCCGAGCATGTTTAAAAAGAACATGCGTCAGGGCGGTTCCGGGTCATTCTTCACATTAGACCATATTCGGGATTGAAATGGTCGATCAAGGCCGCGACGGCGGCCCGGCGCTTATGCGCCGCCCGCGCGGAGCGGTGCGCTCTTGCGCACAAGCGTGAGCGAAGAGAGCCAGACCAAATTCATTCAATATCGATAATGGACTGGTGGTCTTGATCCTTCGTTGACTTCCGCGTCCAGCCCCCTATCATTCCCTCAACGCCCTGGCTTGGTTTGTGGTGCCGGCAGGGGCGGCCAGACAGATGAACCCCGCGGGAGAGCTCGGCATGGTTGGCCGGCGCCGAAGGAGCAAGCACCCCGCAAACTCTCAGGCCCATGGACCGCGGGGGGATGTCACTCTGGAAAGCCGGCGCGGCCACGGATGCGTCATGGGCGGACGCGGAACACGCGCTACGCCGAAGGGGCGAGGTTGGGCCGGTATCTTGGCGGATATTGGTGTAACGAACTCTCTCAGGTCCGACGACAGATTGGGGGCGGTGGTAATCATTGTGGTTGCCGCGCTGTAATTTGTCGGAGGATCGGATGGACCATCCGCATTCTGAAGGAACTTTGAAGACGACGCCGCTGCATGGCCTGCAGGTTGAATTGGGCGGCAAAATGGTGCCCTTCGCCGGCTATGAAATGGCCGTGAACTTCCCCTTGGGCGTGCTGGGCGAACATAAACATACTCGCGCCGCCGCCGGCCTGTTCGATGTTTCCCACATGGGCCAGGTCCGCCTTCATGGCGACGGCCGGGCCAGGGCCCTGGAATCGCTGTTGCCGGCGGATATTGAAAATCTGGGCCCTGGCGCCATGCGGTACAGCCAATTGACCAACGAGGGCGGCGGCATCATCGATGATCTGATCGTCACCAACGGCGGCGATCATCTGCTCATCGTGGTCAACGGCGCCAACAAGGATGGCGATCTGGCCCATCTGCGATCAGCCCTGCCGGGCTCGATCGAGATTGAACATCGTGACGAAGACGCCTTGCTGGCGTTACAGGGACCAGGCGCCGCGGCCGTCATGGCCCGTCTGGCGCCCGGTTCGGAAAAACTTGTCTTCATGACCGCCCGGGCGTTCCCCATCGCCGGGACGGAATGCCAGGTCGCCCGCGCCGGCTATACCGGCGAGGACGGCTTTGAGATTTCCATGCCCGCCGCGCGGGCCGGGGACGTGGCGCGGCTGTTGCTAACCGAACAAGAAGTCGAGCCCATTGGCCTGGGCGCCCGCGATTCCCTGCGCCTGGAGGCGGGTCTGTGCCTGCACGGCCATGATATCGATATCACCACCACGCCCATCGAGGCCGGCCTGGCCTGGTCAATCCCGAAGCGCCGGCGCGAGGGCGGTGGTTTTCCGGGCGCTAGGATTATTCTGGAACAGTTGCGTGACGGCGCCGAACGCAGGCGCGTCGGCATTCTGCCGCAAGGACGCGCCCCGGCCCGCGAGGGCGCGGAAATCGTCGATGACCAAGGCCGGATGATCGGCGCCATTACCTCCGGCGGCTTCGGGCCCACCTTGGGCGGTCCCCTGGCCATGGGTTATCTCGCCGCCGGCCACGCCGGGATCGGTACATCATTGGGGCTGGTGGTGCGCGGCAAAACCTTGCCGGCCAAGGTGGCAAGGATGCCGTTTGTTCCGGCCGGTTATTTTCGGGGCTAGAGCATGTCCTCTTTGAACATGCTCGAATTCTTAAGAAAAGAGCAATTGAACCAACTACTTGGATCGCAAGAGCGAATCCTATTAGCCGAAAATTGCTTTAGACGAGAGGAAATATCATGAGCGAAATTTATTACACCGAAGAGCTTGAGTGGTTGGTGGTCGAGGGAGATATCGGCACCTGCGGCATCACTGAATTCGCCCAGGAACAGTTGGGCGATATCGTCTATGTGGAACTGCCCGATGTGGGCCGTGCCGTCGCCA
>JAYGEB010000154.1:0-13156 GCA_046582595.1 Alphaproteobacteria bacterium
CGCCGACCGCCGCCTGGTCGGCCAGGCCCAGGGAGGCCAGAGAGGCGCCGCCCGCGATGTGGAACTGGGTTTCCACCAGGTCGATAACGGTAACCTGCTCCGTGACCGTGTGTTCAACCTGGATGCGCGGATTGCATTCGATGAAGTAATAAGTGCCGCTCTCCGGCGAGACCAGAAATTCGACGGTTCCGGCATTGACGTAGTCCGCCGCCGCCACGAGCTTGACGGCATCGTCGAGCATGTTTTGCCGGAGCGCCGCATCGAGACCGGCGGCGGGTGCGATCTCGATGACTTTTTGATTGCGGATTTGCACCGAGCAGTCGCGCTCGTGCAGGTGGACGGTGTGTCCCTTGGCATCGGCCAGAATTTGTACTTCGATGTGGCGCGGCCGCTCGATCAGCTTCTCGATAAACAGGGAACCATCGCCGAAGGCCGCCGCCGCCTCGCTCTGGCAGCGCTGAAAGGCCTCCGTCATTTCACCCTCGCCCGTCACCGCGCGCATGCCCCGTCCGCCGCCGCCCGCCGCCGCCTTCAGCATGACCGGATAGCCGATATCCTGGGCCATCTCGCGCGCTTCATCGCAGGAGGCAAGCGCGGCGCTGCTGCCCGGCACGACGGGAATGCCGATGGATTGCGCCAGGGCGCGGGCCGCGACCTTATCGCCGAACAATCGCAGCGCCGACGGAGACGGCCCAATGAAGGCGATGCCGTCCGCCACGCACTGGGAGGCAAAGTCCGCGTTCTCGGAGAGGAAGCCATAGCCGGGATGGATGCAGTCGCAGGCCATTTCTCCCGCGATCCTGATCAGCGCGGCGCCGTACAGGTAGGCCGAGACGGCATCCTGGCCGCCGCCTTGGCCGATAGCCGATGCATGGGTTGTCATGCGGGTGTGCAGGGACAGCGCGTCCACCGGCGCGAAGACGGATACGGATTCAAGGCCCAGGGCGCCCGCGGCCTTGGCAATGCGGATGGCAATTTCGCCACGGTTGGCGATCAGGACTCGGCGATGCAGACCCATGTCT
This sequence comes from Alphaproteobacteria bacterium, assembly GCA_046582595.1. GTDB lineage: Bacteria > Pseudomonadota > Alphaproteobacteria. Next base: position 1,023 of record JAYGEB010000154.1, read on the forward strand.
TCTCCTTCGTGTTCTTAAGCAAACTGCAATGATGGGAAGCCATTGCAGTTTCAATATCCATTGGCCGCCATTCTTGTCCCCCAACCTTCGCCCCGGCACCAGGCAAGCATGTTCAGGGCGGAGGGTTCAGTTCCGTCCATGTGCAACACCGAGCGCCAGGCCAGGCTGATCATGGACGAGGTGACGGGAGGTCCGTTCCAATCCGCGGCATCGAGGACCGGGCGGAGGGTCGGCATGCCGGTGCCGAGCATGACGATCGCATCCAGTTTCCCGTCCTCGAGCGAGCGCAATGCCTTGGCACCGTTTTCGGCGCGCAGGCCATAAATGGGATGGAAATCACCATCATTTTCAGATGCGGTGGCGATCTGGCCGACGGCAAAGCCGGCGCTTTGCCAATAGGCGACGGAGGCCTTGGTCAGGGCGTCGGGATAGGGCGATACCAGGCCAATGGTTTTGGCGCCAAGGGCGGTCAGGGATTCGGTGACCGCCCGTCCCGCCGTGACCAGGGGGTATCCCCTGGATTGTTCAATCCGGTCACAGATTTCCGCCTCTTTTTCGCGGCCCATCAGGTAGCAGGCGCCGGTACAGGCGAAGGCGGCGGCCTGGATCGGCGCATTGGCGAAATGATCGAGAGTGGCGCCGATCCGTTGGCTATAATCTTCCAGACGGCCTTCCATGGTATCTTTTGAACTGGTCAGCCTGGCCGAGAGCATGGCCATGCCGGGCGGCCATAGAATGGCGAATTCCGGCTCGACCGTGGTATTGGCTTGCGGCGTCAGAACGCCAACCAAGCCCCGTTTCGCGTACTCTAAAGCGGCCATTTTAGGATTGAGCACCATGGATCGGATTTTGATTGTCGGCGGCGGGCCCGTTGGTCTGTTCGCGGCCATAAGATTAACGGGCTTTGGCATCCCCGTCACCCTTGTCGAGAAAGGCCGGGGGGTAAGTGATGACCTGCGCTCATCGACAATCCATCCGCCGAACCTGGAAATGATGCAGCCCCATGGTATTTCCGGGCACATACTGGCGGGCGGCATCAAGGTGCGGCAATGGCAGATCCGCGATCATGCGACGGGCGAGAAAGCTGTTTTCGACCTTGGCGCGATTGCCGATGAAACCGACTATCCCTTTCGGGTTCAGTTTGAACAAAGCAAAATTTGCCGGATCATGGACGGCATGCTGCGGGACGACCCGGCCGCCGATATCCGCTACGGCACGGAATTGCTGTCCGCCGGTCAGGACGGGAATGGCGTCACCATAAAGATTGTCCGTGACGGCCGGGAGGAGGAGCTGCGCGGCCGTTTTCTGATCGCGGCGGATGGCGGCGGCAGTACCATCCGCAATCAGTTGGGCCTGCCGTTCGATGGTTCCATGTATCCGGAACGCACGGTTCTGGTCACCACGCCCTTTCCCTTCCAAGACCATATCGAAGGGCTTTCCCCCGTCAGCTATTGCTGGGCGGAGGAAGGCAATTTCTCGCTCCTGCAATTGCCCGGCCAGTGGCGCGCCAGCCTTTATTTCCCGGAGGATCTGCCGGTGGAGGATGTCTTGGACCCGGCGCGCATCGAACGCCAGCTTCAGGATATCTGCCCCGCCCCCAGGCCATACGAAATTCATGACAGCCGGGTCTACCGGGTGCATCAGCGCATCGTGCCAAAATACGATCATGGCCGTATCGTCCTCGCGGGCGATGCCGCCCATCTGAACAGCCCTTCGGGCGGCATGGGCATGAACGGCGGCCTGCACGACGCCCATAATCTGACGGACAAGATCGACCTGGCCAGGCGCGGTGGCGATCATGCGGCGCTGTTCGATCTTTATTCCCGGCAGCGCAAACCCATCGAGGAAGAACAGATCATCAAACAGGCGGACCAAAACCGAAAACGCATGACGGAAAAAGATCCGGATAAGCGCCGGCGATCCTTGCGGGAAATGCGCGCCATCGCCGAAAATCCGGTGCGGTGCAAGGCCTTCCTGATGCAATCATCCATGTTCGATGGGCTGGCCCAGGCGGCCAAGATCACCTGAGACGCCGGCGGAGGACGGTGGCCCCGACCAGCAGGGCGAGGGGCGGGCCGAACCAGAGCAGTTCGTCCTTCAGGACCGCCCAGCCCCAGGGCGAGAGGAACTTTTCCAAGCCGATGGGCGAGACCAGGATCGGCCGCCAGTCCCAAAACATGCGATGGGCATCGAACGGCGCCAGCAGGGCAATACCCAGGCCGCCATTGGTCAGCATGTCCATGGGGCCATGGCTGGCGGCCGCCAATATAAACAGCATGGCCAAGTGACGGGTGTCCCGCCAATCGCGTTTTTCCCACCAGCCCACGGACAGGGCGGTCGCCAGGCCCAGCAGGGCGGCGAAGGCCAGGGAATGGGACAGCCCGCGATGGCCCAGCACGTCGCCATAGGCGATGCCGAAGCGGAAGCCAATGACATCGGCGTCCGGTACCGCGGGTAGCAGGGCGCAGGCTAGCCAGAAACGGCGGCCGCGCCGCGCCGGCCGCCAGGCGTAGCCAAGCGCCAGGCCGACGGCCGCATGGCTTATGATCGTCGTCATGGCGCCGGCGTATGGCATTTTGCCATGTCAGGCGCGGTATCAATGTTAGGGGTGGTCGCGGCCATCCCTGAAACGTAGGGGCGAAGGCGCCTCGCCCTCATCCGCCACACCAATCCGTCAGCGCGGGGCACTGTCCCCCCGGACACTCAAAGCGGACCGCCAAGCCAAGATTGATCATCGCCGCCGCCCACTCCTTGCCATTGTCCAGATAGACCCGCGCCACCACGCGCCCGCGCCGGTCCTTGCCTTGGCGGTCTATGCGCCGTATCCGCAAGACCAAATTTTCGGCCATGATCGTGGCCCGCTTGCCCAGCATGCGTTCCGCCAGGCATTTCGGGTGTGAGGTTTTGGGGGCATTCAATCCCATGATAAGAAGCCTCCGGCCATCGACCTCGATGGTGTTTCCGTCCAGGGCGCGGGTGCCGGCGAGGGCCGGGGCGGCGAGCAGACAAAATATCAAGGCCAAGCGTTTCATGGCGCATCCCTCATTTAAACTTCGCGCGGTTTGGTGTCATCTTTGGCGCCGCTCAATATAGCATGAACTTCATCTCCGGCGGGGCGGATGGCACGGCGACACTGGGAGAGGGCCGGTAAGCCGGTCTCGAATTTGGCATTTCCGGTTTTTCGCGGACCATCGGTCGGGGTTCAGGGCCGGTTCACTGGCGCCCGGATCGTTCCATCTCCCGGCTGAGCAGATCCCAGCATGCGGGGGTGATATCTTCATTCGCTCTCTCAACCCGGCATTCATCAAGCGAGGGCGTGAAAATGCTATAAATAATTGTGGCGGCCAAACCGAGGCCAAGCAGTGACATAAGCAACACAAAATTGATCTTCGTTGGTTCCCACTTCATGCCCTTGCCTTTCAGCGCCATCCTGGCCACGATTTTGTCGGTTGGCGGACCGGCAAACCAGTAACTGTCAGATGAACAGACGTTTAGACTCCACCAACCTTTCCGACCGTCGCAAAAGCGGCGGCATCGCAATCCCGCCGATCGCCGCACAATTATCGGGCCCGTAACATTGAAAACCGTTTCGGCTCGGTCCGGCGAGCCGGAGACCGGGACGGCCGCCCATCGATCAGGTTGGCTCGTCCATAATTTAGCGCTAGATCAGCCACAGGCCATATGAGGCGACCAGGAAGGACACCGCGACCACGGTCCAGGTAGTCGGGCCCATCCATATCCGATGGCCGCCGTTCAGCAGATCATGCAGGTATGCGTAATGGCCGGCCAGCAGGCCGACAAGGGCCAGGATTACACCCGTCTTTGCGTTCAACATGCTTTTGGCCTCCACCTTGTTCAGTTTCAATCACATCGTCGTACGCGAACCCTTTATTTGAACATAGTCTCCCACAACATGCGCGGATAATTGGAAAACAGCAATTGAACCAATTACTTGGGAATGTGGGCGTACATTTCCGGGCTTGTGAAATCCCAGTCCCCGCCCGCCGGGCGAATGCTCAAATCAAGGCAGGTGGTAAACTTGCGGTTAAAAAACAATGCCTTGACCGGGTACCACCCGGTTTTAGGAGCGGTGATGTATACCGACCCCTTGGTCTGGCATGTATGCCGGCCGTCATGTTCGTAGACCTGAACGCCGCCCAGGGTGACCCGCAGACCGTCGTTCGATTGGAACTCAAGCTCGTGGGTGCCGGCCTCGAAGCGCATGAAACCTTCGATGAAGGCGACCACGTATTCGCTGGAATCCGCGGTCAGAATTCTTTCACCGACCGTGCTATCGCCGTAGACGAAACCTACAAGCGGCGCGCCGGTCTTGGTATGGCCGGCCCAGCCCTGGGCCTGATCCAGCCATTTCGCCTCGCCATAGGCATATTCCACCGCCAGTCCCGGTTTCAACGACCCTTCGCCGGGCTGCGGATCCGCCATCCGCAACGTGAACGATCCCTGAGCTTGCGCGGGCGGGGCGGCCAACATGAAAGCGGCCACAAATAGGATGCTTGCAAATATTCCAAATCGGACCATGCCCATTCCTCGCGATGAAGCTCATCTTCCGCCCGCCATGGTGCCAAATATTGCCCGCCGGAGCAACGTTGGGCACGGCCGCGCACCGAATAGCGGCCATGCGGCGGAACCGAGACTTGCACCGCTCCCGCCTTTCCCATATATCCCCTAGCGAAACATCCATGCTCCGCCCCGTGCGGCCAGGATGTTCCGGGCGCGTAGCTCAGATGGTTAGAGTGCCGTCTTGACATGGCGGAGGTCCCTGGTTCGATTCCAGGCGCGCCCACCACCGACCGCCTGGAATAGCCACGCGGTCCCGCTTCGTCGATCAAGGCGGGGCCATCCGCGAGCCCGGCATCCGGAAGCGCCGCAAGCAGGGCCTCGTCATCCAGTTCCGACGGTGGGATACCGGTATCCCCGTCATCCCCACGCCCGCAGCGTTCGGGCGCCACGCCGCTTCGGGAAATATGATCTAACTGTTTTTCGGGCATGGGGCGGGTTGGGTCCAGGTCAATTTGCGATGGCGGTCCATAGACGCTCTATCCCGTCGGCGCCACGTCGAGGCGGATGACGTCGCCCTGGCCCTCCTTGGCGGAGGGATAGCGCTGCATGACCAACGGATCGTGGCCCGGAATGATGTGTTTGTCGCTCTCGGCCAGATTGCGCATGGTGGCGTAACCCTGCACCATGTCGGCGGCGGAATAGACGATGGGGAAAGGCGCGGTGCCTTCCATGTTTTCGTAGAAGTGCGCGGCGTCCGAGGCCAGGACGACCCAGCCGCGTTTGGTCAGCACGCGGACGCATTGCACTCCGGCGGTATGGCCGCCGATCCAATGCACCGAGATGCCCGGCGCGATTTCATTGGCGCCGTCGTGAAACACCACCCGGCCATCGAACACCCGGCGGATCATGGTGCAGATATGATCCGGCGCGTAGGCATGGCCAAAGGGCGCGTGGCACATATGCTTGCCCGTGGCGTAGGTCATCTCGCTTTCCTGCAGATGAAACCGGGCGGCGGGGAAATCATCCAGGGTGCCGGCGTGGTCGTAATGCAGATGGGTGATGATCACATCCTCGACCCTGGCCGCCTCGATGCCGATGATCTCCAGCCCCTCGCGCGGCAGACGGATAATTTCCCGCCCGCGCTTGTCGCCCTCGGTACGCTCGAAGCCCGTATCGACGACGATGGCGCGGTTTTCGTTGACGATGGCCCAGACGAAATAGTCCAGGGGCATCTCGCTATCGTGCAAGTCCGTGGGGTGATCGGGGGTGATGATGAAATTGTCCCGGCGCAAACGCCCGGCCACGCGGCCGTAGCGAATGGCGAAGACTTCATAAGTTTCAGGTCCGCTCATGGTGATTTTTCCTCATTCCGCTTATTGCGCCCTTCGAACATTCAGCGCGCCAGATAACCGCCGTCGATGATCAGTTCGCTGCCAGAGACGAACTTGGCCGCGTCCGAGGCCAAATACAGAATACCTTCCGCGATGTCCCGTGGCTCGCCCATTTGCCCGGTGGGCTGGGATTTCAGGATGGCCTCCCGCCGCTCGGGCCCGCCGCGCTGGATGGCGGCGCCGACCATGGGCGTATCGATAAATCCGGGATGGACCGAGCAAACCCGGATATCCAGGCCGCGGGCGGCGCATTCCATGGCCACCGCCTTGGTCAACAGCCGCACGCCGCCTTTCGAGGCGGTATAGGCCGCCGTATTGGGCAGACCCACCAGGCCCAGAACGGACGAGGTGTTGATGATGGCGCCGCCGGTCTCGAGCATGGCGCGGACACCGTGTTTCACGCCCAGAAAAACCCCATCCAGGTTGACCGACATGGTCTGGCGCCAATATTCCAGGGACATCTCGTCCACCGGAACGCCTCCCCCCCCGATGCCGGCATTGTTCACCAGAATGTCCAGGCGGCCATGTTCCGCCAACACCGCGCCGATGACTTTTTCCCAAGCCGTTTCGTCGGTGACATCGTGATGATAAAAGGCGGCGCCGCCGCCCGCCGCTCTGATCCCCTCGGCCACGTCTTCGCCGGGGCCATCCTGCAAATCCGTCAGCACGACGGCCGCGCCTTCCCCCGCCAACAGTTCGCTTGTGGCCCGCCCGATGCCCGAGGCTCCGCCCGTGATGAGCGCAATTTTGCCCGATACCCGTCCCATTTCGCCCTCCAAATGAATTTTTCAGCCACAGCATGGGGCAGAGCGCTGGCCAGATCAAATGGCCAACGGCTATGATGGTGAAAATTTTCGTTCAAGGGGAGGCGGTCATGGACAAGGCGCTATACGACAAAGGCCTGGAGATCAGGAAAGAGGTTCTGGGCGAAGACTATGTGAACCGGAACATCGACAACGTTACCGACTTCAACCGGCACTTTCAGGAGATGGTGACCGAGTATGCCTGGGGCGGCGTCTGGGGCGATGAAACCCTGGAGAAGAAAACCCGCTCATTTATAAACCTGGCCATGCTGGCGGCCCTGGGCCGGGCCACGGAGTTCGAACTGCATTTCCGCGGCGCCCTCAACAACGGCTGCACACACGACGAATTGCGCACCGTTCTGGAACAGATCACCATCTATTGCGGCATGCCGGCCGGCGTCGAGGCCTTCCGCATCGCCCGCAAGGTGCTGGACGAACAGCGGGACGGGGAATGAGCATGGCATCCGAAAATCCCTCCATCGTCGGCTTCATCGGGCTTGGCGCCATGGGCTCCCGCATGGCCGCCAATATCGCCAAGGCGGGATTCGAGATGATCTGTTTCGATGCGGCCGGGACCGAGGCGCGGGCGCCCGAGGGCGCCAGGATCGGCGCCTCCGTGAGCGCCGTGGCGGCGGCGGCGGATGTGATCATTCTGAGCCTGCCCAACGGTGAAATCTCCGCCTCGGTGGCCGAGGAAATAATCGAGACCAACCAACGCGCCGTCTCCACCATCATCGATACCTCGACCATCGGCGTGGCGGCGGCCAGGGCGGTGCATGGCCGGCTCGCCGCCTCCGAACTGGCCTACATGGATGCGCCGGTTTCAGGTGGCATCGCGGGGGCGGCGGCCGGCACCATCGCCCTGATGTTCGCCGGCCCGGCGGCGGACTTCGCGGCCCTGGCCCCGATCCTCTCGGCCATGTCCAAGCGGCCGTTTCATGTGGGTGAGGAAGCGGGCCAGGCCCAGGCCATGAAGCTGTTGAACAACTTTCTCTCCGGTCTGGCCCTGACGGCGACATCCGAGGCGATTGCCTTCGGCCTGACCCAGGGGCTGGAGATGGCCACCATGCTGGAAGTGCTGAATGTCTCCTCCGGCCAGAATACCGCGACCTCCGACAAATTTCCCAACCGGGTGTTGCCGGAAACCTATGACGCCGAATTCCTCAATACCCTGTACCTCAAGGACATCTCGCTCTATGTGGAGAATGTGGGAAACGCCGGCACGGCGGATGCCATCAGCCGCAATCTGCTGCCCATCTGGCAGCGTTTTACCGCCGACCAGCCGGGCGCCGATTTCACCAGGATTTTTCCCTTTGTGCGTGATAAGCGTTAGGGAGCGAGGAGAAAAGTATGAATAAAATAGATTTGGAAGGCCGCGCGGCAATCGTTACGGGCGGCGCCGATGGCATCGGTCGCGCCATCAGCGAACGCTTCCTGGCCTCCGGCGCCGCCGTCACCCTGTGGGATATCAGCCAGGACAACCTGGATACCATGCTGGCGGCCCACGATGTGGGCGAGCGGCTGCAAGGGGCGCGGGTGGACGTGACCGACCCCGAGCAGGTCGCCGCCGCCCGTGACGCCGCGCTGGCCGCCATGGGCAAGGTGGATATTCTGGTCTGCAACGCCGGCATCGCCGGACCGGCCAAAAAAAGCTGGGAGTACAGCTATGCAGAATGGCGTTCGGTGGTGAACCTGGATCTCGACGCCGTCTTCATCTGCTGCCAGAGCCTGATTTCACACATGATGGACAATGGCTACGGCCGCATCGTCAATATCGCCTCCATCGCCGGCAAGGAGGGCAACCCCAACGCCTGCGCCTATTCCGCCGCCAAGGCCGGGGTGATCGGCCTGACCAAGTCCCTGGCCAAGGAAACGGCGGAGGCGGGCGTTTTGATCAACTGCGTCACGCCCGCCGCCATCCGCACGGCGATTTTCGATCAGATCAGCCCCGAACACGTGGACTACATGCTCTCCCGCATCCCCATGGGCCGCCTGGGCAAGACCACGGAAGCCGCCGCCCTGGTGGCCTGGCTGGCCTCGGAAGACTGTTCCTTTTCGACGGGCGGCGTGTTCGATCTTTCAGGGGGCCGGGCGACCTATTAGATCCGGAATTTCCGGACCGGGGCGGAGAGTTTCGGCAACAGATTGTTTCCTCGGATGCCGATTGTGTTATCCGCCGCCCGCCTCACATGAAGTGAGTAAATGCCAAGCATGGAAATTTGCTATAATAGGGACAACTTCTTTCGGGAAAGGACTTGAACATGGCCATCACGGGGATCAATCACCTCGCCTTCATCACCCACGATCTGGATGCCTCCATCCGGTTTTACCGCGACCTGCTCGGCATGACGTTGGAGGCCGGCGTGGGCCACGACGGCTACCGCCATTATTTTTTCCGCGCCGGCGAGGCCCAGGTGGCCTTTTTCGCCTACGAGGGCGCCCAGGCCATGCGGGCGAAGAACCATGGCGCGCCCACCTCCGAACCCTTGGGTTTCGACCACGTTTCCCTGACCACCAACAGCCGCGAGGAACTGTTCGCCCACAAGGACCGCCTGGAAGCGGCCGGTTTCGAGGTTTCGGGCGCGGTGGATCACGGCACCATGTGGTCGATCTATTTCTTTGATCCCAATAATATCCCCCTGGAAATCAGTTGGGACATCATGAAGATCACCCAGCCCCCCGCCGTGGCCGATGACCAGCCCCTGGCCATCGTCGCCGAGGGCGCCTATCCCCAGCCCGGCCATTGGCCGGAGGTCACGGACCCGACACCGTTGGCGCGGATGACCGCCCACGACGGCAACGGCCGCGACATGCGCGACGCCGTCCTGTCGGAAAATCGCGGCGGCTACACCGACAAATACCGCGCGCTGATCATGCAAGCCTCCGACGCGGCGGAATAGCGCGAATAATCCGCCGCGCGCCGGGGTGACTTGGCCGGCCGGCGCCGCTATAAGGTGAGAACTTTGTAATCGGTCTTTCGGGGTCAACGTGACGTTTTCATCTTTGTTGGCGGCGGGCGCCATGACGCGCGACGGCGTCTTGGGGCCATGTTGAACCCTTGAACCAGCCCCGCACACGGCCTGATCGCGACCCCGGCGCCATTCCCCGTTCGTGGCGATGGACGGCGCTCGCCATATTTCTGGCCGTGGCGGCGGTGCTGCCGTTCGTTCTGGATGGCTACGCCACCTATCGCCTGGCCATGGTCGGGGCGCTGGCCATAGCCATACTTGGGATCAATTTACTGACCGGGTTGAGCGGTCAGTTTTCCATCGGCCACGGGGCGTTTTTCGCCATCGGGGCCTACACCACCTCCATCGCCATGTCCCATGGCGGCTTCTCCGCCTATGGCGCCTTGCCGCTGGCGGCGGCGGTGTCGTTCGCCGCCGGATTTCTGTTCGGCTGGCCGGCCCTGCGCCTCGGCTTGGTGCATCTGATGCTGATGACCTGGGGTTTGTCCCTGGCGCTGCCGCAATTCCTTAAGCTGGATGCCCTGCAAACCTGGACGGGGGGTGTTAGCGGCGTTTATCTGGACCGGCCGGAACCGCCACCATGGCTGAACCTCAACGACGATCAATATTGGTATTTCGTGACCTTGATCATCATGCTGGTGTTGATCTGGCTGGCCCTTAATCTATTCAACAGCCGCACCGGCCGGGCGCTCTGCGCCATTCGCGACAACCAGATCGCCGCCGCGCCCATGGGCATCAACGTGTCTTTGTTCAAGACCACCATTTTCGGCGTATCCGCCATGTACGCCGGCATCGGCGGCGCCTTGACCGGCCTGTTGGCGGATTTCGTGGCGCCGGATTCCTATGGCCTGTTCTTTTCCATATTATTGCTGGTCGGCGCGGTGATGGCCGGAATCCGTTCCGTGTGGGGCGCTTTGATAGGCAGTTTTCTGGTGCTCTACATACCCAATTCCCTGCCGCCCAGCCTGGCGCTCATGCCGATCGGTTTCATGGCCCTGGCGGTGGTTTTCTTCATGCCCGACGGCGTCATGGGCCTGTTCATGCGGACCTATCGGCGCTATGCCAACCGCAAGAATCATGGTTAGTTGCGTGCGGATTATAAGGGGAACGCCACCCTCAAATGTGTAACGAGGGGCATCAGCAACAACGGCTGGGTGTTCGAGGACTTTGCAACATTCAAACTGGCGGAAACCGAACATTCCGCTGGTCAAACATCATAGGAGGAGCGTCTCATGAACACCGAGCTTCGCTTCGGGGTTCTCACATCGCCGTCGGTTGGGTGGGAGCAGATGGTCGAGCGTTGGCAAACCATCGAGGCGTTGGGCTTTGACAGTGTCTGGCTCCCCGATCACTTCGTCGATTTGCGGCAACCACGGACGCCACGGTTTGAAGCCTGGACGCTGCTGCCCGCTCTCGCGACACAAACCACGCGTATTCGTATCGGAACGCTGGTGAGCGCCATACCTTTCCGCAATCCTGCCTTCCTGGCGCGTCAGGCGCTCACCGTCGATCACCTCTCGCGGGGCCGGTTGGAACTCGGCTTGGGCACGGGGGCGTCCGGCGAGATGGATCAAAGCTATGCCATGACGGGCATCGACGATTGGCCACTCCCCGAGCGCGTGGCCCGCTTCCAAGAGGTTGTGGAGATCGTGGACCAGCTGCTCTGTAACGAGGTCTCTTCCTATCAGGGACGATACTATCGGCTGAAAGACACGGCCATGCTTCCCAGGCCGGTCCAGCAGCCGCGTCCGCCCATCACCATCGCCGCGCATGGCCCCGTGACGCTCAAGATCGCGGCCCGCCATGCCGACGCTTGGAGTTCGATGGGAGGGTTTAACCTGTCGCCGGAGGCGATGTTGGCCCTCACGCGCCGGCGTAACGAGGCGCTTGACGGGTACTGCGCCGAGCTTGGCCGTGATCCGTTGACGCTCCGGCGCTCTCTCCTGCTCTGGCCGCCCATAAGAGAAATGGTCTACGCCTCCGTGAATGCCTTCACGGATATCGTGGGGCAGTACATAGAAGGGGGCATCAACGAGTTCATATTGGCCTATCCTTGGAAAGACCAACAGCTTCCCATCTTTGAGCGGATCGCCGGTGAGGCTATCCCAAAGCTGCGTGGCTGACCGGATGAAAAGGAAAAGACGAAAGGGACGCTACCCTAAAATGTGCAACAAGGGTCACCAGCAACAACCGTTCGGGCGCGGCGAGGCATGCGAGCAATCTAACATTACCGGCTGCGAGGAATAATAAGGGTAGCGTCCCCTTTGTTCCTTGGACTGAGGTCAGGAGATGGAGACGGCAAAGTCGATATAGCCGCGATCCATGACATAGAAGGCGCCCGGCTCGGGGGTGAGCTCGTCGAGCACCCAGGAATCGTGCCAGTGGGTATCGGTAATATTGATGAAAGCCGGGATGTTGCCGCGCAAATCGAGCAATATATGGAGCTTGAC
>JAYGEB010000109.1:0-7887 GCA_046582595.1 Alphaproteobacteria bacterium
CCGCCACAAGTTCCGCCCTTGGTTGCGGTGAATACCAAGACGGTTGGTGCGCCCGGAGGGACTCGAACCCCCGGCCCCTTGATTAGGAATCAAGTGCTCTATCCGGCTGAGCTACGGGCGCTCCGGTGTGGCTCGCTGGCCGATGGGGGGTGATAACATGTTTGGCGGCGGCCTTGAAAGGGGTTAGGCGGCTTGTGGCTTGGATTGGCAGGGGATAAATTGTCGGCCATGCCGTTAAACCGTCCCGCCGCAAGCCCGAAGGAAGAGGATATGAGCGCCAATCCATTCGAAACCGATCTGCCGATCACGGCGGCCAATTATCAGGCGCTGTCGCCCCTGAGCTTTCTGGCCAAGGCGGCCTGGACCTTTCCCGATTATACCTCCCTGATCGACGGCGAGGCGCGCTATACCTGGGCCGAGACCCAAAGGCGCTGTTTGCGCCTGGCCTCGGCGCTGTCCAAGCGGGGCATCGGCAAGGGGGATACGGTGTCGGTGATGGCGCCGAACGTGACGGCTGCGTTCGAGGCGACCTTCGGCGTGCCCATGCAAGGCGCCGTGCTGAACGCCCTGAACTACCGCCTGAACGCCACGGAAATCGCCTTTATCCTGGATCATGGTGAATGCAAATTGCTGATCACCGACACGGAATTCAGCCCCATTATCGAGGCGGCGCTGGAAAAGGTGGCGCACCGGCCCATCGTCATCGATATCGAGGATCCCGCCGGACCGGGGGGCACCTCCCTGGGCGAGATGAATTACGAGGAATTTTTGGCCACGGGCGATGCGGAGCATGCCTGGAACCTGCCCGAGGATGAGTGGGAGACCATATCGCTGAACTACACCTCCGGCACCACGGGCAATCCCAAGGGCGTGGTCTATAGCCACCGGGGCGCCTATCTGAACGCCGTGGGCAATATCATGTCCTGGCATCTGCCGGCGCATCCGGTCTATCTGTGGACCCTGCCCATGTTTCATTGCAACGGCTGGTGTTTCCCCTGGTCCATCACCGCCATCGCCGGCACCCACGTCTGCCTGCGCAACGTCGTCGCCAAGGACATTTACCGGGCCATCGAGGAACATAAAGTGACCCATATGTGCGGCGCGCCCATCGTCATGCAGATGATCGCCGGCGCTAGGGAGGAAGACAAACGGGATTTACCCCACACCGTGAACATGTTCACCGCCGCCGCGCCGCCGCCCGCCGCCGTGCTGGCCGACATGGCGCGCCAGGGCTTCGATGTCACTCACGTCTATGGCCTGACGGAGGTTTACGGCCCCTGCGTGGTCAGCGCCTGGAAAGCGGAATGGAATGAATTGCCCCTCGACGAACAGGCCAAACTGAAGGCCCGTCAGGGCGTGCCTTATCAGGTCCAGGAAGGCATGATGGTGGCGGACGCCGAGACCCTTGTGCCGGTGCCGATGGACGGCGAGACCATGGGCGAAGTGTTCCTGCGCGGCAATGTCACCATGAAGGGCTATTTGAAAAACCCCAAGGCGACCGAGGAGGCCTTCGCCGGCGGCTGGTTCCATTCCGGTGATCTCGGCGTCTGGCACCCGGACGGCTATGTGGAATTGAAGGACCGCTCCAAGGACATCATCATTTCCGGCGGCGAGAATATTTCCTCCATCGAGGTCGAGGATACGCTTTATTCCCTCGCCAAAATCGCCGCCGTCGCGGTGGTCGCCACGCCGTCGGAGAAATGGGGCGAAACGCCGACCGCCTTCATCGAGCTGAAACCGGGGGAGGAGGCCACGGCGGAAGAAATCATTGCATTTTGCCGGGAGAACATGGCGCACTATAAATGCCCCCGCCAGGTGGTCTTCGACGATCTGCCGAAAACATCGACCGGCAAGATCCAGAAATTTGTTTTGCGGGAGCGGGCGCGGGAGCTGGCGTCATAGGCGGGGGAAATATGGGCGCGCCCTACACAGGCACCGGACGCATCGGCGACAGCGCGCTGGCCGCCCGTCTGGTCCGGGAACTCCAGGGCCAGGTGCTGTTCGATGGCGCCAGCCGGGGGCGCTATTCAACGGACGCCTCGATCTATCAGATCGAACCCATCGGCGTCGTGGTGCCCCATGACGAGGCGGATATCGCCCGCGCCATTCAGATCGCGGGCGAGGAGGGCATCCCCATCCTGCCCCGCGGCGGCGGCACCTCGCAATGCGGGCAGACCGTGGGCGAGGCCCTTGTGGTGGATGTCTCGAAAAATCTGGCCGGGGTCATCGCCCTGGATGTCGAACACCGGCGCGTCACCGTACAGCCCGGCCTAGTGCTGGATCAACTGAACGACGACCTCAAACCCCATGGATTGTTTTTTCCCGTCGATGTCTCGACCTCGTCGCGGGCCACCATCGGCGGCATGACGGGGAACAATTCCTGCGGCGCGCGTTCCATCCGCCATGGCAACATGGTGGATAACGTGCATGCGGTGGAGGCCATTCTGGCGGATGGCGCCAAGCTGCGTTTCGGCCCCCTGCCCGGGGATTTCCAGGCCGCCGATATCCCCGCCCGCTACCGCGATATCGCCCTGCCGCTGCTGGACCTGGGGCGGCGGGAGGCAGCCGAGATCGCCGCCCGCTTCCCGGATGTGCAGCGCCGGGTGGGCGGCTACAACATCGATGCCCTGGTGCCGGGCACCGGTTCGGAAAACCTGGCGCATCTGCTGGTCGGCTCGGAAGGCACCTTGGCGTTTTCCACGGCCATCGAATTGGACCTGACGCCGATCCCGCCCCACAAGGTTTTGGGCATTTGCCATTTCCCCGATTTCCGCGCCGCCATGGAGGCCACCCGGCATATCGTCAAGCTGGACCCGGCGGCGGTGGAACTGGTCGACCGCACCATGATCGAGCTGGCCCGCGCGATAGAGCTTTTCCGCCCCACCATCGAACGTTTCGTCTCCGGTGACCCGGCGGCGCTGCTGTTGGTGGAATTCGCCGGCGAGGACGGCGGCGAGCAGCTTCGCCTGTTGGCCCGGCTGGTGGAACTGATGGCCGATCTGGGCTTTCCCGGCGCCGTCATCGAGGCCACGGACCCTGGTTTCCAGGCAGCGGTCTGGGAGGTGCGCAAATCCGGCCTGAACATCATGATGTCCATGAAGGGCGACGGCAAACCGATCTCCTTCATCGAGGATTGCGCCGTGCGCCTGGAAGACCTGGCCGACTATACCGACCGCCTGACGGAGATCTTCCGCAAGCACGGCACCGAAGGCACCTGGTATGCCCACGCCTCGGTCGGCTGCCTGCATGTGCGCCCCGTGGTCAACCTGAAAGACCCCGAAGGTGCGGTAAAGATGCGCGCCATGGCCGAGGAAGCCTTCGCCATGGTGCGGGAATACAAGGGCTCCCATTCCGGCGAACACGGCGACGGCCTGGTGCGTTCGGAATTTCACCTAGCCATGTTCGGCCAGCGCATGGTGGACAATTTCGCCGAGGTGAAACGGATCCTCGATCCCACGGGTTTGTTCAATCCGGGCAAGATTGTCGCGCCGCCGAAAATGGACGACCGCCGCCTGTTCCGCCTCAAGCCGGACTACCGCACGGAAACCTTCGAGACCGGGCTGGACTGGTCCGCCTGGGGCGGCTTCGCCGGCGCGGTGGAGATGTGCAACAACAACGGCGCCTGCCGCAGCCTGGCCCAGGCCGGCGTCATGTGTCCCTCCTTCAAGGTGACGGGGGACGAAGCGCACCTGACCAGGGGCCGGGCCAATCTGCTGCGCCTGGCGATTTCAGGGCAGCTTGGCCCGGATGCGCTGCATTCCGAGGCCATGGCGGACGCCATGTCGCTGTGCGTCGGCTGCAAGGGCTGCAAGCGGGAATGCCCGGTCGGCGTGGACATGGCGGCCATGAAGATCGAGGTGCAATATCAGCGCGCCAAGCGCAACGGCATCTCCCTGCACGACCGTCTGGTGGCCTACCTACCGCACTATGCGCCCTGGGCCGCGCGCCTGGCGCCATTGTTGAACCTGCGCGACCAAATTCCCGGCCTGGCTTGGCTCAGCGAAAAACTGTTCGGTTTCACCGCCCATCGGCCCTTGCCCAAATGGCGCGGCGATGTCTTCAAGATTGACCCCTCAAGTCTGGGTCCGGATGACGGTAGGGAGGTGGTGCTGTTCGCCGATACCTTCAACACCGCCTTCGAGGCGGAAAACCTGCACGCCGCCATCGCCGTTCTGACCGCCGCCGGCCGGCGCGTTCACCTGGCCCAACCGGCGGACGGCGGACGGCCCTTATGTTGCGGACGCACCTTTCTCTCGGCCGGGATGGTGGACCAGGCGCGGGTCGAGATGTCCCGCACGGTGGCCGCCCTGGCGCCTTTCGTCGAACGCGGTCTGCCGGTCCTGGGCCTGGAGCCATCCTGTCTGTTGACCCTGCGCGACGAACTGCTGGCCGTGCTGCCCGGCGCGGCATCGGAGGCCTTGGCGCGGCAGGCCATGCTGCTGGAGGAATACCTGGCGGCGGAGCACGAGGCCGGACGCCTGGAGCTGGACCTGAACGCCGTAGGCGAGGTGCTGGTCCACGGCCATTGCCATCAAAAGGCCCACCAGACCATGGCGGCCATGACCACGACCCTGAACCTGCTGCCCGATATCGTGGCGGAGACGGTGCCGTCCAGTTGCTGCGGCATGGCCGGCGCCTTCGGCTATGGCGCCGAGACCTACGAAACCTCCCAGGCCATGGCCGAGGCGGCGCTACTGCCGGCGGTGCGCAAGGCCGCCCCCGCCACGACCCTGATCGCCAACGGTACCTCCTGCCGCCAACAGATCAAACACGGCAGCGGGCGGGAGGCCGTTCACATCGCGCGGGTTTTGAAGCGCGCCTTGACGTAGACGGCCCGGCCGGCACATAGACCATGAAAACCTGATCCATTGTCATCATATCAACTTCCTCTAGAATAACGGCAGGCGGAAATTCGCTTGGGGGATGACATGGCGGATCGGGAGATTAAACGTAGGCTTGCCGCTATCCTTGCCGCTGACATAGAGGGCTTCTCCCGGCTTATGGGCGAGGATGAAGAGGCCACGGTGGCGACCTTGCGCGGGCACCGGGACGTGACCGACCGGCTGATCGGCGAACATGGCGGGCGCATCGCCAATACCGCCGGCGACAGTATTATCGCGGTATTCGACAGCGCCGTCGAAGCCGTGCGCGCCGCCGTCGCTATCCAGGACGAGTTGGCCCCCTTGAATGCCAATCTCTCCGAGGAGCGCCGGGTTCGTTATCGCATCGGCGTCAATCTGGGCGATGTCATCCTGGAAGGCGGCGATGTACTGGGCGACGGGGTAAATATCGCCGCCCGCCTGGAAGGTTTGGCCGCCGCCGGCGGCATCTGCATTTCCCGAACCATCTTTGATCAGGTCTCCGGCAAGTTGCCGTACACTTATGACGATATCGGCGACCGGCAGGTCAAGAACATCGCCCAACCGGTAAGGGCTTATCGCATCGTCACCGGCTCCACGGCGGCGAAAGCGGCGCACGCCACCGGCTTCAGGCTGCCAAAATTGGCGATTATCGGCATCGCGGGTCTCGTCCTTGTTCTGGCGGCGGCCGGTTGGTATTGGCAAAGCGGGCAACCCGCCGGGTCCGGCCCATCAACGGCGGCGAGCCAGCGCTCCGCCCTGTCCATCGTCGTGTTACCGTTCACCAACGCCACCGGCGATCCCAAGCAGGGCTACATTGCCGATGGCATCACGGCGAGTCTGACATCCGATCTGTCGCGCATTCGCGATGCTTTCGTCGTCGCGACGGCGACCGCGTTCACCTACAAAAACAAAACCGTCAATCTGAAACAGCTCGGCGCGGATCTGGGCGTGCGCTTCGTCCTGCAGGGCAGCGTGCAACGCGGCGGCAACACGATCCGCATCAATGCGCAGTTGGCCGACACCCAAACCAATGCGCAACTGTGGGCGGAAACCTTCGAGGGCGACCAGTCCAACCTGTTCGCCCTGCAAGACAAGGTCACGGCCCGCATCGGCAACAGCATCGGGCGCGAGATGGTCGTGGCGGCGGCCCGCGAGAGCGAGAAACGCGAAAGCAACCCCCTGGCTGCCGACTTGATATTGCGCGCCAGAGCCGCGGCGCTGAAGCCTCAGTCCCTCCAAAACTGGGAGCGTATCGAGGGCTGGTACCGCCAGGCCCTGGAACTTGATCCAAATAACGCCAACGCGATGGTTGGTCTCGCCCGGTCATTGGCGATTACGGCCTTCAATTTTCGCCGCGAGTTGACCCTGGAGGTGAAGGAGAAAAAATTCGTTGAAGGGCGTGACTACGCCGTGAAGGCCAAGGAACTGGACCCCGGCAATCCCATGGTTTACTCGGTCCTGGCGTTGTATGCGGCGACACATAATGATTTTCCAGCATAACGGCGGGCGTCGGAAACTTGGCTGTCTCTCGATCCGAAAAACGCGCTTGCCTACAATTATGAAGCGAATACACAGATCATTCTCGGCAATTACCAAAAGGCGATCGAGCTTCTGGACAAAGCCACTGAAGTCGATCCAAGGCACTTTAGAGCGCTCATCGCCATCAGTTATGTCCGGGCCTATTTCCTGCTTGGTGACAATGATGCCGCGATTGAGTGGGCGCACACGGGGTTGGAGCTAAATCCGAAATTTTCTAAGCCGCATGTCTTTCTGGCCATGGCCTACGCGCTCAAGGGAGACGACGCCAAGGCGCGGGAGGCGGCGGTAAATTTGCTCCGTCTCGATCCCAACTTCAAGTTGAGAAATTTCAGGAAACCGGAATCATCCCGTCCGCCCGCCCACACGGCGGCCTATATGGAAAAAATCCTTCCCGCGGGTCGCAAGGCGGGGTTGCCCGAGTGATTGAGAAAAGTCTCCAAGTTTGTACGATGGGAACCTAAAGCCGCGCCGGTCCCGGACCGTGCCTTGACCGCTTGGGGTCGAATGCCTGATGAAGGAGTACTAAGATGCCGCGACTGCCGACCCCCACCGATAGCGAAGCGTTTACGGAGGAAACCCGCGCCGCCGTGCGTCACATTTTCGAGACCCGCAAGAGCCTGCCGCCGCCCAGTACCTATATGACATACGCCGGGCAGGCCGGTGCGCGGCTTTCCGATCTGGTCGAACACCTGCGCTACCACACCTCATTGAGCGACGCCGAGACGGAGCTGGCGATCTGCACGGCGGCCCGGGCGGCCAACGCCGATTTTATCTGGAACGCCCACGTCAAGCTGGCCCTCGCCGCCGGCACGTGGGAAGAGGCGATCCATGCCGTCGATACCCACGGGCCGTTGGACGGCCTGACGGCGGACGAGGCCTTGATCATCGGCTTCGGGCGGCAACTTCTGGAGGCGCCACGGGTGGGCGATGACACCTTCGATGCCGTGCGGGCGCGGTACGGTGAAAAGGGCCTGATGGAACTGACGGCCGTAATGAGCGTCTACATGATGAACGCAACCATATTGCGGGTGATGGATCACCGGCCGGCGGGGGACGCCCGGCATTTGACGCCACGGATGTAACGCCCGGCTGGACGCGGCCCTATCTCAATTCATGTGCCGTCGGGACAATCATGGCGGCAATATTTCCGGCTCGACCGGAGGATCGCCATTGTCGTGAAAGAATGGCGCGGGTGCCGCGGCGGAGCAAAAAGTCGCGGACCAGCCCTAGAGCATGTTCTTTTTAAACATGCCCGCACTCTTTAGAAAAGAGCAATTGAACCAATCACTTGAGTCGCGAAAGCGACCCCGTTTCACGCTACACGACACATAGCCTTTTTTGCGTCATTGCCGGGCCCGACCCACTGCTGTCCGGTTTAATTTTATAGACAATGCGCATGACATTGATTCTACTCGTTATCAGACGTTTTGCCGCGTTTGAGACACGAAATGGAGATCAATGCCATGCGCCATCAGAATAGGATATT
>JAYGEB010000118.1:0-12194 GCA_046582595.1 Alphaproteobacteria bacterium
CGTGTGCTCTTCCGATCTCCCTGAAACGATCTATATGGGTCTTTATCATCGCACCTTGGTATAAACCGCCGCGGACTATTCCGCCGCGTCCGAGCGTTCGGCGCCGCCCTGGCGCGCCACCAGACGGGCATACAGGCCGCCCAGGGCGTTCAGTTCGTCATGGGTGCCTTGTTCCACGACCTTGCCCTGATCCAGGACCACGATGCGGTCGGCGTCGCGCACGGTGGAAAGGCGGTGGGCGATGACGATGGTGGTGCGTTCGGCCATCAGCTCGTCCAGGGCGCCGCGCACCAATTGTTCGTTCACCGCGTCCAGATGCGAGGTCGCCTCGTCCAGGATCAGCACCGGGGCATCCTTCAAAAAGGCCCGGGCGATGGCGACGCGTTGCCGCTGGCCGCCCGACAGAAGCATGCCCCGCTCGCCCACGGGGGTCTCCAGGCCCTCGGGCAGGCCTTCGATGAATTCGTCCAGGGCGGCCCGCTGGATGGCCAGGGCAAGCTCTTCCTGGCTCGCCTCGGGCCGGGCAATGCGGATGTTGGCGCCCAGACTATCGTTAAACAAATAGGTATCCTGGGCCACCAGGGCGATGCGCTGGCGCATCTCGTTGAGTTGATAGTCGCGTAGGTCGTGGCCGTCCAGTTCGATGGCACCGCCGGCGGGGTCCCAAAACCGCATGAACAGATGCGCGATGGTGGTCTTGCCCGCGCCCGAGGGACCGACCAGCGCCAGCGTGCGGCCCACGGGAACCTCGAAGCTGACCCCTTGCAACGCGGGCCTTTTGGTGCCGGCATAGCTGAAATCCACGTCTTTGAAGATCAGGCCCGAATTTTCGGTCGCCGCCACGCCGGGGCCGTCCTGGACCGGGACGGCTTCTTCGTGGACGGCATAGAGGCGGCGCGTGGCGCCCAGGGTGTCGGCCAGTTGCCGGCCGATATTGGCGATCTCGGATATGGGCAGAAAGGCCGCCATGGCCAGCAGGGTCAACAGGGGCAGATGCTGGGCCGGCAGTTGGCCATCGCCGACCAAGCCGGCGCCCACGGCGACCACGGCCAGGCCGCCCAAGCCGGTGGCCAGTTCCAAGGAAACGGTTTGCAGGGTCAACTCGCGGAAAAACGGCAGCCGCACCTCGATCTGCCGCCTTGCCAGCGCCATGAAACCCGCGCCCCGGCGGGCCTCCGCCTGAAAGGCGACGATTTCGCTCAAACCCTGGATGCTGTCCACCGCATGGGCGTTCAATTCCCCCAAGGCTTCCCGCGCGGCGGAGCCCAGGCGGTCGACCCGGCCGCGCATGAGGAAGGGGCTAAGCCCCACCACCAGCAGGAACGGCGCCAGGGCCAGGGCCATCGGCGCCCCGAAGTACGCAAGGGTGAGCAAAACAAAAAATGGCACCAGCACGGCGACAAAGGCCGGCGCCACGGTATGCGCAAAGAAAAACTCCACGGTTTCCACATCCTGTGTGGCGACCGAAACAAGATCGCCCGTGCGCCGGCCCAGCAAATAGGCCGGCGCCAGCTTGTCCAGCTTCTCGAACAGGGCGATGCGCATTTCCGCCAGCAGCCGGAATGCCATGTCGTGGGCGATCCAGGATTCGAGCCAATGCAAAATGCCGGCCATGGGCGCCATGGCGGCCATGACCCACAACAGATTGCCATATGGCTCGCCCGCCTTGACCGCCGCCACGGCCAGAGCGCCGACGATGCCGATGCCCGTATAGGCCACCACCCGGCTGACGCCAAAGATGAAGGTCATGGCGAGGCGGCCCCTCCAGGGCGCCACATGACCCAGCAAATTGCGGAAGGCGCCGGCCCAGCCCAGACCCTGGGCGCGGATTATGGCGTCGCTGTCGGCGGCCTGGGCGGGCAGATCCGCCGTGAGTGGGATTTCTTCCCGTGCGGCGCGGGCCTCCAGGCGTTGTCCGCCGCCACTACTGGCCCCTGCCTGCGCCGCCATCAGGCGATGATAGCCGCCGCCCAGGGCCATGAGTTCGCCATGGCGTCCCGCCTCGGCGACGCGCCCCTCGCCCAGTACCAGAATCCGGTCCGCGTCGATGACGCTGGAGAGGCGGTGGGCGAAGATCAAGGTGGTGCGCCCGGCCATGAGACGGTCCAGGGCCTGTTGAATAACCGCCTCGTTCTCCGCATCCACGGAAGACAGCGCCTCGTCCAGCACCAGGATCGGGGCATCCCGCAACAGGGCCCGGGCGATGGCGATGCGCTGGCGTTGCCCGCCCGACAGCTTCAGGCCCCGCTCGCCGACGATGGTGCCATAGCCCTGGGGCAGTTGGGCGATGAATTCGACCGCGTTCGCCGCCCGCGCCGCCGCCTCCACCTCCGCCTGGCTGGCATCGGGTCTGCCGAGGCGGATATTGTCCTCCACCGTGCCGAAAAACAGATAGGTGTCCTGCTGCACCACGGCGAACTGGCGGCGCAGGCTGGCCAGGGATTGTTGGCGGATATCCTTGCCGGCAATCAGGATCTGGCCGGCGTCGGGATCATACAGGCGGAGGAGCAGGCGCTGGATCGTGGTCTTGCCGGCGCCCGAGGGGCCGACGATGCCGATCCGTTCCCCCGCCTCGATCTTGAAATCCAAACCCTCGTGGGCCCCACGCCTGGCGCCGGGATAGGCAAAGTGTACGTTCCTGAAGGTGACGGAGGCGGCTTCCGTCAACTCCAGGGTCCCGGCGCCGTCATCCGCCAGGCTGGCCTCGGCCGCCAGGATATCCAAAATGCCCTCGGCCGCGGACTGTCCCACCATGCCTTGATGGAGCAGATTACGCAGCTCCCGCAGGGGCCGGAAGACTTCAACGCCCAGCATCAGGACCACCAGCAGGACCCACATCTCGGTCTGCCCCTCGCTGACCCTCCAGGCGCCAAGGCTCAATGACGCCGCGGCGCCCAAGGCGATGCCCGTATCGGTGATGCCGCGGCCAAGGGCATTGGTGGCCAGCACCCACATGGTGGCGCGGAACAGATCATGGGCCTTGGCGGCCAGGCTTTCCGCCCGCACATGGCTTTGCCCGAAGGATTTCAGGGTGCCGAGCCCTTGCAGGCTGTCCAGGAACTCGGCCGCGAAGGCGCCGTAGGCCCGGGCCCGGGCCCGCGCGCCCAGCCGGTCCCAGAAATGAAACATCGACGGCGCGATCAGGGTGAGGAACGCGAAGACCAGGAAACAGACCGCTATGGGGGCGTCCAGGAAGACGATGAAGACAAAGATCATCAATGGCGTCAGGGCGGCGACGAATAGCTGTGGAATATATTGCCCGAAATAAGTCTCCAACTGCTCCACGCCCTCGACCAGGGAGACCAGGACATCGCCGGTTCGCCGCAGACCGAAATAGGCCGGGCCCAGTCGCACCACCTGGTCATAGAGCTGTTGGCGAAGGGTCAATTGCACCCGGGCGGAGGTTCGGTGGGCGACCATGTTGCGGCTGTATTCCAGGGCGGCGCGGGCCAGCATTGTTCCGGCGACCAGAGTGAGCGGACCCCAAAGTTCGGACAGGAGCGCGCCATCGAAGATCAGGCCCAACAGCCAGCCCAGCAGAATCAGGCGCCCCACGCCCACCGCGGCCGACAACAGCCCAAGGGACACGGCCGCCACGAGCCGATGGCGCAGGCCGGCCGTAAAGCGCCAAAGACGAGCGTCCAGATACATCGGCTATTGTCCCCTCGGCCCGGCGCCGCCGCGCCGCGAATTTTTGCCTTCCCAGTGGCCGGATAAAGTCTAACAGATCGAAGATGCCCTGTGCAAAAGTCCTGCGAAAGTCTTGCAAGTGCCGCGCCATCGAACGTCGGCCAATCCGGCGCCGGGGCCGCCGGCGGGGGATTTGGGCTTATACTGGCAAAAGCCGGTTGATATGAGCCCACTTATCAGGTTCATTAACGCACCATCGATTGGTCGCATCGGGAGCATTGATGAACACCTTTGAAGCCTTCAAGACGCGGGTACGGCAGTCCGTCGAGCAGCACCTTGAAGAAATTCTGTCCGCGCAGGACGACACGGAGGTCTGCCGCACCGCCAAATACGGCGTGCTGGGCGGCGGACACCGCTGGCGCGCCATGGTGGCCATCGCCGCCGGCATCATTTTCGACCGGGATGCCATGAAAATCTGCCTGCCGCTTGCCTGCGGCGTCGAGATGGCCCACGGCGCGTCGCTGATTTTGGACGACTTGCCCTCGATGGATGACGCCGACTATCGGCGCGGGAAGCCGAGCGCCCATCTGGTTTTTCCGGCCTGGGCCGTCCATCTGGCGCCGATGTACCTGATCAACACGGCCTACCGGGCGGTGCTTGACCACCCGCTCGCGACGCCCGAGAGGCGCCTCGCCGGCGCGATCGAGATGAGCAACGCCGCGCTATTGATGATCGAAGGCCAGGAGATCGATCTTTCCCAGCCGCCTGGCGGGGACGAGCAGGCGACCATGCTGAAATGTTACGAGCGGAAAAGCGGCGCGCTCTACGCCACGGCGGCGCGGGTCGGCGCGACGTTTTGCGGCGCCGACGAGGCTGACCGCCGCGCCGTGTACGATGCCTGCATGAACCTTGGACTGTCCTACCAGTATCTCGATGACGTGGCCGACGTGGAGGCGGGTCTCGGTGAAGTCGGAAAATTGCCGGGCAGCGATGCCGGCAAGCGGACCGCCATCCATTTCTTCGGTGTCGGCGATACCAAAATTCAGGCGCAAAAGTATCAGGATATGGCGCTGTCCTATCTCGAGCGGTTTGGCCCCGAAGCCGAAATTCTGCGCGACCTGGCGCGCCATGCAAGTTGGGCGCCCGCCTAGATCAAACCGCGCAATAATGCTCCGTTCCCGCCAGAGCATGTTCAATTTAAACATACCCGGACTCTTGAGAAAAAAGCAATTGAACCAACCACTTGTGTCGCGATAGCTCACCCAATTAATTGAAGATTGCTCTAGGTTGTACGCTGCGGCATTTGGGAATAGCGGCCAAACTGGCTAGTATCGCGGCGCAAGACGGGTGGGAGGAAATAGACCTAAATGAAGGCGGTCATGCTGGCGGCCGGGATCGGATCCCGGCTCGGATCCGATATCGCGGAACCGCCGCCGAAGATATTGTTGCGCTTTGGCGGCAAGTCATTGTTGGAATACCATATTGAAAGCCTGCAACGGCAGGGCATCGGCGAGCTGGTGCTTGGCGCCGGCTATAAATTTGAGGATATCGAGCGTGAGATCGCGGCCCTGGGCGCCCAGGATTTCGTACGCACCGTCTTCAACGAGGATTACCGCGAGGGCAATATCGTCACCTTGTGGACCCTGCGCGACGAATTGCGATGTGGCGCTCCGGTCCTGCTCATGGATGCCGATATCCTTTATGAACAGGAATTGTTGGCGCGCCTGATCACCTCCCGCCATCCGAATTGCCTGCTGCTTGATCGCGGCTTCGAGCCGGGGGACGAACCGGTCAAAATCTGTGTCCGGGACGGCGAGATCGTCGAATTCCGCAAGTGGGTCTCCACCAGCTTCGATTATTGCGGTGAATCAGTGGGTATGTTCAAGCTTTCCGCCGACGCCGCCCAGCAGATCATCGCGCAGACCGGGCTCTACCTCGACCAAGGCCGCCGCGATGAGCCCTACGAGGAGACCATCCGCGATGTGCTGCTGACCGCGCCGCGCGGCAGCTTCGCGTTCGAGGACATCACGGGACTAGCTTGGATCGAGATCGATTTCGCCGCCGATGTGGAGCGCGCGGAGACCGAGATCCTGCCGCGCCTTCGCCACGGCGCGGCGGCGGCGTCACCAGCGCCATGAGCGTCGCCGGGGTGATGATTGCCGCCGCCCTGTATGTGGCGGCCTATCTATCCTTCATCCGGTTGTTGCGCTATCCGCGCAACTGGCTCCCTCCCAGCCTCCCCTCGGCCGCGGCGACGGGGTTTCTGGCGCTGCTTGCTGTGGCCTGGGTGTCGCTATCGCGCCAGGGTCTGGATCCCGCCGCCTTGGTGCTGTCGAGCGCCTTCATCATGGCTTTGTTTGTTATCATCGCAGCCCCGTCCATTGCCTTCCACCCGGCCAACCGGGGGATGGAATTTTTGGCCAGGCATGGCGGGCATGCGGGCTTGTGGCTACTCGCCCCGGCGCTGGCGGCCGGTCTGGCCGTCGCGAACACCGAGTTGCGGGCGCTGTTGGCGGCCGCCATGGCGATCGAATTGTCATGGACCCTGCGCCATTACTGGGCCAGCCGGGGCGGGCGTCTACATACCTTGAACGAGCATGATCTGGCGGTCCTGAAGACCCAGGCGGGAGGCGATCTCGAGGCCTTCCGCCGCCGCCATCGCATCAACGAACTGGATTTGTCGGGGGGTGAAATCCGTTGGCGGGGCTGTGGCAAAAGCACGCCGCCCTGCCCCTTCAACCTTTACGTCAACCGCCTGGGCCTCAACACCGCGCCCTGCTGCCGGGAGCACATGAAGGATATCGGCCATTATGTCGCGGGCTGCCTGCGCGAGCTCGGAGCCGTGCACTGGCTGGAGGGCGGCAGCCTGCTTGGCGCCGTGCGCGAGGGCGGCGCACTGCTCGAATGGGAGGATGATGTAGACATATCGGTCCTGCTCGATGGCGATATGACCTGGGACAGGCTGGCGGCCGGGCTGACCGAACGGTGCCGGCGGGACGGTTACTACATCGATATTTTCGAGCGGAAGGGCCTGGTTTCGATCTCCTTCGATATGCCGAAACCATTGCCCTTCCGCTGGGAACACAATCGCCTTCGCGGCGAAATCCGGGTTGATATCGCGGTCTACCGGCCCACCGTCAGCCACGGCGAAGCGGTGCTGGAGCGGCAAAGCCACAAGGGCGCCATGCCGGTCACGGAGACCGGCGGTTACGGCCTGCCGCGAGAGATCGTGCTGCCGACCGCGACCATTAACTTCGTGGGCGGCGAAATCGCCTGCCCGAACAAGCCGGCCGCGTATCTGCATGTCCTTTACGGCGATTTCGAGGAGGTTGAATATACCTACGTCGATGTGGCGGCGGCCGAAACCAGGCGCCAAGCCGGCCTGACCGGGTAACGGCAAAATCCATTGATGTCCGCATGACCAGGAAAATAGATAACGTGCTTTTTATTACGGCGGATCAGTGGCGCGGCGAATGCCTCTCCGCCATGGGCCATCGAATGGTGAAGACGCCGCATCTGGACGCGTTGGCGGGGATGGGCACCTTGTTCCGACGCCACTATTCCCAATCCACGCCCTGCGGGCCGGCGCGCGCCAGCCTCTATACGGGCCTCTATCAGCATAATCACCGCACGGTGACGAACGGCACGCCGCTGGACGACCGCCATGCCAACTTCGCGCTCGAGGCCCGCAAGGGGGGCCATGACCCGGCCCTGTTCGGCTTTACCGATATCGCCGCCGACCCGCGCGGCCGGGATGGCGACGATCCCGAACTTAGGGTCAGGGCCGGGCTGTTGCCGGGATTGACGCCGGTACTCCGCATGGATGGGCGGTACCTGCCGTGGAAGAAGGCGTTGCGGCAGCGGGGATATGAGGTCGATGACGATCCACGATCGCTGTTTCGGCCCAACCGGGAGGGCATCGATCCGGCCCGGGGCCGCACCTTCGCGCCGGCCCGGTACCGGGCGGAAGACAGCGTCGCGGCCTTTTTGACGGACCAGGCGCTGGCCTATATCTCGTCCCGCGAAGGGACGCCCTGGTTCGCCCACATCTCCTATCACGCACCGCACCCCCCTTCGTCGTGCCGGCCCCCTATCACGCCCTCTACGATGCGGCGGAGGTGCCCTTGCCCATTCGCCACGCCAGCCCGGAGGAAGAGGCCGAACAGCATCCCTGGACCCGTTTTTATCTCTCGCACCAACTGGACGCCTCTTATACTTATGGCGCCTCGCTGAAGGATTATCTTGAGATCGGGGAAAGTGAAATCCGTCAAATCAGGGCCACCTACTACGCCATGATAACGGAGATCGATGACCAGATCGGACGCCTGATCGCCCATCTGAAAGAGAGCGGGGCCTGGGAGCGGACGCTGATCGTCGTTACCTCCGACCACGGCGAACAGTTGGGCGATCATTGGATGATGTCAAAGTTCAGCTATTTCCAACAAACATTTCATATCCCCTTGATCATCCGTGATCCCCGCCCGGCCGCCGACCCTGGGCGCGGCGGGATTATCGAGGCCTTCAGCGAAAATATCGATGTCATGCCGACCATTCTGGAGTGGCTGGGCCTCGAGGTGCCCGCCGCCTGCGACGGTGCCTCGCTGTTGCCGTTCTGCCAGGGCATGGAGGTCGACGGTTGGCGCGGGGAAGCCCATGCCGCCTTCGATTTCCGATATTTTCCAGGGCTTGACGGTGGCCGGGTCTTGGGCCTGGCACCGGATCAATGCAACGCCAATCTACTTTGGGACCGCCGCTACAAATACGTCCATTTTGCCGGCCTGCCGCCGCTGTTTTTCGATCTGGAAAGCGATCCCGGCGAGTTTCACAATCTCGCCGGCGATCCGGCCCATCAAGGGCTGATGCTGGAATATGCGCAAAAAATGTTGAGCTGGCGCCTGAACCATGATGACCGGACCCTCGCCAACACCCGGATCGGACCGGACGGCGTAATCGAGCAACGTCCGCCACGGCGAAGAAATGAAATCACCATGGCATAGAAATTCCTTAGAACCCGCCCCTCGGCGATCTTCCGGACACAGTAGAACTGCCAATGTCGGGCCGTTTGATGACCAGACCCGGATAAAGGTTCCCATGTTGCTGGAAATCGGATAGGATCGCCGCCGATGTAAATGTTACCCGATATTTCGCAACCAATAACGTCCCGATAGGTTGGGAAAAATTTGATTTGAGATCGTCGAGCGTTTCTAGCGACGTGGTTATTATGACCGTCGCCGGTTCAAAGTTGGCTGAATGAGACATGGGTGTCACCGCCGTGACGAGGTGGTTGAATAATGCGCCCAGACCATCGCCAACCGCGCTGCTAATCTCGCCGTCAACGACAATGGTCTTCACGTCTTCTGTGGCCATTGTTTTGAATACTTTGGTTTTTCTATCAAATCCGCGATCAATAGTCGCGGCAATATTATGCTGGCTTTACAATGCGACCGCAATCGACCCGCGCGGGCCGCAATATCGAACCGGCAAACCTGCAATCCTTCGAGGAGGCGTTTTGTATGATTTCGCGAGCCGACAATCGCCCCGCGGCGGGTCATGAACGATAGCGGCAACGACAAATATCTTCTGACCCCCGGCCCCTTGACGACGTCGTTGGCGACCAAGCGGGCCATGCTGCGCGATTGGGGCTCCAGGGACACGGAATTCATCGCCATTACCCGGCGCATCCAGGATCGGCTGCTGGCCATCGCCGGGGTCGCGGACAGCCATGTCATGGTGCCGGTGCAGGGCAGCGGCACCTTTGGCGTGGAGGCGGCCCTTGGCACGCTGATCGCGCCCGGACAACACACCCTGGTTTTGGAAAACGGCGCCTACGGCAAACGTATCGTCACCATACTGGAGCGGATCGGCCGCGCGGTCTCGGTATTGCACTGGCCGGAGGATCAACCAACCGATCCGGAGGCCCTGGATGAGGCGTTGCGCGGCGACCCCGCGATCGAGCATGTGGTTGCGGTGCATTGCGAAACTACCACCGGCATCTTGAACGACATGGTGGCGGTCGGCCGCGTCACCAAAAGGCACGAGCGCCGGCTGATAATCGACGGGATGAGCGCCTTCGGCGCCCTTCCCATCGATGGCGACAGCGTGCCCTTCGATGCCCTGATCGCCTCTTCCAACAAGTGTTTTGAAGGCGTTCCGGGCATGGCCTTCGCGCTGATCGAGAAGCACTGGCTGGAACGGTCGGAGGGCAATGCCCATTCGCTGGCCCTGGATCTTTATGAACAATGGCGGGGGCTGGAAGCCAATGGGCTATGGCGCTTCACGCCGCCGACCCATGTGCTGGCGGCGTTCGACCAGGCCTTGGCCGAACACCGGGCGGAAGGCGGCGTGGCCGCGCGCCACGCCCGCTATGGCGCCAACCGCGACATCCTTGTCGAGGGCATGCGGGCGCTCGGCTTCGAGACCTTGCTCGCCGATGCGGTGCAGGCGCCGATCATCGTCACCTTCCTGATGCCAAGCCACCACCGCTTCGAGTTCGCCCGCTTCTATGACGATTTGAGCGCCCGGGGCTTCGTTATCTATCCAGGCAAGCTCAACCTCGCCGACAGCTTCCGCATCGGCTGTATCGGCGCCCTCGGCGGGGCGGAAATGCACCAGGCGGTGGCGGCCATCAAGGCGACGCTGGAAGCCATGGGCATCGACGATCTCGCGGCGATGGCGCCAAATCCGGCGGACCAAACAAACCGCTTAAACAGAATGGGAACAAAATGAAGAAAACCACGGCCTTCCGCCGCCTCCTGACATCGGGAGAACTTGAGTTCATATGCGAGGCGCATAATGGATTGAGCGCGAAAATTGTCGAGGAAGCAGGCTTTAAGGGGATCTGGGGCAGCGGCCTGACGATTTCGGCGCAATACGGGGTGCGCGACAACAACGAGACCTCCTGGACGCAAGTGTTGGAAACCCTGGAGTTCATGGCGGATGCCACCAGCGTACCGATCATGCTGGACGGCGATACCGGCTATGGCAGCTTCAACAATTTCCGCCGCCTGGTCCATAAACTTGAACAGCGCGGTGTCGCGGCGGTTTGCATCGAAGACAAGATTTTCCCGAAAACCAACAGCTTCATTTCCGGCGACACCCAGCCCCTGGCCGACATTCACGAATTCTGCGGCAAGATCAAGGCTGGCAAGGATGCCCAGCTTGACGATGATTTCACCATCGTCGCCCGCGTCGAGGCCTTTATCGCCGGTTGGGGCCTTGGCGAGGCTCTCAGGCGGGCCGAGGCCTATCACGGCGCCGGCGCCGATGCGATTTTGATCCACAGCGCCCTGGCCGTGGCGGACGAAGTATTGGCCTTTCAGAAGGAATGGGCCGGCCGCTGCCCCGTCGTCATCGTGCCGACGAAATATTACGCCACCGCCACGGAAGTTTTCGAGGACGCCGGTTTCTCGCTGGTCATTTGGGCCAATCATTTGCTGCGCGCCTCCATTTCGGCCATGCAACGCACGGCGAAACAGATCCATGGCGAGCGGAACCTCCTCTCGATCGAGGATAACGTCGCCGGCGTTGACGAAGTGTTCCGCCTGCAAGGAGCGGACGAGCTGAAGGAGGCCGAAAAACGCTACCTGCCGGGGGCGGAAAAGGCCCCCTACGCGGTCATCCTCGCCGCCTCGCGCGGCAAGGAGCTGGGGGAGCTGACGGAAGACAAACCCAAGGTCATGATCGAGGTGTCCGGCAAGCCCTTGCTGTCTCATATCGCGGAAACCTACAATTCGGTGGGCATCAAGAAACTCGTCGTCGTGCGTGGCTATATGAAAGATGCCGTCAACCTGCCGGGCCTGGACTACGTGGACAATGACCGCCACGAAAGCACGGGCGAATTGGTCTCGCTCCAACACGCCCTCGACCACCTTGGCGGCCGCCATTGCAACCAAGCCGGCGAACTTGGCACCGACATGATCGTTTCCTATGGCGATGTGCTGTTCAACAAATATATTCTGTATCTGCTGGAAGAGCCGGGCGAGGATTTCGTCATCACCGTGGATGCGGATTGGCATAACAGCCGCAATGCCGGACGGGAAGCCGATTGGGCGGTCTGCAGCCAGCCAAACTGCAGAGATGCGTTTTCCACCAATGTCAATTTGAAGCGCCTCGGCGATGATATCCGGGAAGCCGATATCCATGGCGAATGGATGGGATTTTTGAAGGTTTCGGCAAAGGGATTCGCGATCATCAAAACCGCCTTGGACGATTTATTGTCGAACCCAGCGCATCAGCAATTCAAGATGCCCGATCTCATCAACATGCTGATCGAGAGTGGCAATACCGTCCGTGTCATCTACACCACGGGGCACTGGCTGGATATCGATACGGTGCAAGACATGGTCGCGGCGGGCAATTTCAATGCCTAGTCTTTGTTACCTCGGCGGAAAACATACTAGCCAAAATACGACCGTCTCAATGTCATTGCCGGGTCGGGCCCACTGCTGTCCGGTTTAATTTTATAGACAATGCGCATGACATTGATTCTACTCGTTATCAGACGTTTTGCCGCGTTTGAGACACGAAATGGAGATCAATGCCATGCGCCATCAGAATAGGATATT
>JAYGEB010000123.1:0-6426 GCA_046582595.1 Alphaproteobacteria bacterium
AATACCTGCGCCAGAACAAACTCGCACACCGCGTCTTCCAAACCTACGAAGAGATCGTCGATGCCTGCTGCGAGGCCTGGGCCGATTTCACCGCCACGCCCGACAGAATCACCTCCATAACGCGACGCGAATGGGCAAACGTGTCATGACTTATGACGGCTGGTATTATACCCCATTGACATACTACGTCATTGACTTAGAAGTCTGCCATTGACCGCGCACAAGAAGTGGAAAACGAAATGACCAAGGCAGGTGATAAAATTCGTGAAGGAGCGCTGGAAGCGCTTGCCTTCGCGCGCGGCGAAGATACCGGAGCCATCTCACACGAACCCGCGAGCGTGCCGGATACCGTGGACGTAAGAGCAATTCGCCAGAAACTTGAACTTTCCCAAGCCGGCTTCGCCAGGCAGTTCGGCTTCACAACTCATTCCATTCGAAATTGGGAACAGGGATCCCGGAAACGGCCCCTTCAAGCCCGCGCCTTCCTGAAGGTGATCGAGAAAGTGCCCGAGGCCGTGCGAGATGCGCTGACGGCCTAAATATTCATATTCGTTTGCCGTTTCTCTTTAATCACCCTCAATGGTTAAACCACGGCAAATCCGAGAACGAGCGTAGGTCCAGTTCGAAGGTCCAGGTGGAGCGGTGTTGCTGGGCGAGGTGGAGGTAGGTTTCGGCGATCTTGGCGGGCAGCATGAGGCCGTCGTGTTCCAGGCCCTTGGTTTCGCGGAGCTGTTGGAAGCGTTCGGGGCCGAGCATTTTGCCCAGGGTATCGGGGGCATCGACCGAGCCGTCGATGACGATGTGGGCGATGTGGATGCCCTTGGGGCCGAACTCCGCATTCAGGGACTGACACAAGAGCCGCCGTCCGCCCATGGCGGCGGCGTGGGAATGCTGGCTGGCGTTGCCGCGCATGGCCGCCGTGGCCGAGGTGACCAATATGGTGCCTTTGCCGCGCGCCTCCATGAGCGGGCAGACGGCGGCGGCGAGGCGGAACAGGGCGAAGGTGGCCATGCGCCAGCCTAATTCGAAAGCCTTATAGCTGGTCTCCGCCAAGGCCCGGTTGCCGATCTGGGCGCCCAGATTGAACACCACGACCTCTATCGGGCCGATCTCCGCCTCCACCGCCGCCACCCGTTCCTCGATGCCGTCCGCATCGACGGCGTTCAACAGATGGCCCGAGGCGGAGCCGCCCGCGCCCTCAATGTCCGCCACCAGGGCATCGAGGCCGTCCTGGTCCGTGCGCCGGCAGAGCACGGCGTGATAGCCCGCTTGCGCGAAGCGCTTGCCCACGTTGCCGCCGATCCCGGCGCCCGCGCCCATGACGAGACAGACAGCTTTCATGGTTTCACCAGTCCTTATGAAGTTGTTTGCCGGGCGCCCGCATTTGCCCTTCCCCATGTTGGCAGGTTCGGGGCCGCGCTGTCGAGCCTGGAAACAGGCCGCCCATGCCGCGCCAGCCATAAGGACTAGGCCGCGTGCCGCGATGGTATTAGTCTAACGGCTGCCTGTGCAGATGGAAAACAGAGGGCCGGACGATCGTGTCGAGCATGCAACCCAACCGACTAGACGCCATCGGCATGCTGGACTGCCTTGACGAGCGCAGCAAGGGCGAGCTGGAAAAGCGCTGCCGTTGGCGGCGCTTCAAGGCCGGCAAGCGGATCGTCGAGCGCAACAGCGGCGACAGCGATGTCTATTTCGTGGCCGAGGGCGCGGTGCGGGTGGTCAACCACTCCATGACGGGACGGGAGATCGCCTTGGCGCGCCTGCAACGGGGCGGCTATTTCGGCGAGATTTCAGCGATCGACGGCCTGCTCCGCTCGGCCAGCGTGGTCGCCCTGGAGGATTGCCTGCTGGCCTCGCTTGCGCCACGGATATTTATCGACACACTGATCAAACACCCGGCCATGGCGATCCAGGTTCTGAGCTGCCTGGCCGACATTATCCGCGGTTGCGATGAACGGATCATGGACCTTTCCACCCTGGGCGCGGTGGAGCGGGTCTTCCGCCAGCTTTTGCGCCTGGCGGAGGAAAGCCCGGTCAATCCCGGCCAGTGGCTGATCCCGGCCCTGCCGACCCACAAAGTGATCGCCGCCATGGCCTCGACCACGCGGGAAACCGTGGCCCGCAATATGTCGCAACTGGCCAAGGCCGGCATTGTCGAGCGCAAGGGCCGGGTGCTTTTCATCCGCGACCGGGAGCAACTGGAAAATCTGACCGGCGTCCTGGAAGTGGAGCCGCCGCGTTAACCACCCCATACCGACCCGATCTGGAGGCAACGATGAGCACGGAAAATACGAAACAAGTCCTACAGGCCACATGGGACGCCGCCGCCACCGGCTGGGCGAAATGGGAGGGCGAGCTTTCCCGGCATTTATCGGCGCCGACCGAGATGCTGTTGGACCAGGCGGGCGTATCCGTGGGCATGCGGGTCCTTGATCTGGCCTGTGGCGCCGGCGCCCAGACCCTGGCGGCCGCCAAACGCGTCGGCGTCGGCGGCCGTGTGGTGGCCTGCGATATCGCCGCGGAAATGCTGCGGCATCTGGGCGAGAACGCGAAACGGGCCGGGCTCGCCAATATCGAAACCCTGCATTGCGCGGCCGAGGATCTGGCGGATGGCGGCGAAACCTTCGATGGCGCGATCAGCCGGCTGGGCCTGATGCTGTTCCCCTCCCCGCAAAACGCCCTGGGGGCCGTGCAAGGGGTTTTGCGGCCCGGCGCCCGTTTCGCGGCATTGGTCTTCACGACGCCGGCAAATAATCCTTTCATGGCCCAGCCCATGGGCATCATGCTGCGCCATGCCGGTAAACAACCCCCCGCGCCCGGACAGCCGGGCATTTTCGCCCTTGGCGCTGAAGGGGTGCTGGAGGGGATTCTGACCGGCCGCGGCTTTGCCGATGTCCGCTCGAAAGTGGTGCGGGCGCCCTTGCGCCTGGCCTCCGCCGATGACGCGCTGGTCATGATGCAGGAGGCATTCGGCGCCTATCGCGCCGTGATCGCGGAATTGAGCGAGGGGGCAAGGGCCGCCGCCTGGGCCGATGTCGAAACCTGCCTTGGCCAGTTCGAGAGCGAAAGCGGCTTCGAGGCGCAGTTCGAATTCATTATCGGGTCCGGCGCCGCGCCGGGATAGTTTTTTGGCGGCTGCGCTGATTTCCTTCCGCCGGTCAACCGTATTGGAAACCCGCACCGGAATCTGCTAGGTTCCGGCTCCCATATTCCCGGCCACCATTAAAGAATATCCGCCATGCCCGCATATCGTTCGCACCGCACCACCCAAGGCAAACAGGCCGCCGCCGCGCGGGCCTTGAGCGCCCGCGAGGACGGCGGCTGGAAGGCGGTGGGCCGCGAGCGCAAGGTCTCCCGCGCGCTCCGCGCCCATGCCGCCCTGGCCCGCGGCGCCGCCCATGGCGCGGTGCGCGATCCCGGCTTGGTGGATGGGCAATAACAAGGGCGCGAAGCCATGAAACAACTGCATCACTTCATCCACGGCGAACAGGTTGCCGGGCAAAGCGGACGCTTCAGGCCGGTCTATAACGCCTCCACCGGCGAGCAGATTTCCGAACTGCCCCTGGCCGGCGCGGACGAGGTGCGCGCCTGTATCGCCTCTTCCCAGAAGGCTTTTCCCGAATGGGCCGCGACCTCGCCATCGAACCGGGCGCGGGTGATGTTCCGGTTCAAGGAACTGCTCGAGAGGCACATG
Source organism: Alphaproteobacteria bacterium (assembly GCA_046582595.1). Classification (GTDB taxonomy): domain Bacteria; phylum Pseudomonadota; class Alphaproteobacteria. The sequence continues at coordinate 3,698 of JAYGEB010000123.1, forward strand.
GACGAGTTGTCCGAAACCGTCTCTATCGAGCATGGCAAGGTGCAATCGGACGCGGCCGGCTCCATCACCCGGGGCCTGGAAGTGGTGGAATTTTCCTGCGGCATTCCACAGATGTTGAAGGGGGAGTATTCCGGCAACGTGGCGGCGGGCATCGATCTTTATTCCATCCGCCAGCCCCTGGGCGTGGTGGCCGGCATCACGCCGTTCAATTTTCCGGCCATGGTGCCCATGTGGATGTTCCCGGTGGCCATCGCCTGCGGCAATTGCTTTATTTTGAAACCATCGGAAAAAGATCCCTCCCTGCCCCTGCGCCTGGGCGAATTGATGCTGGAGGCGGGCGCCCCGCCCGGCGTTCTGAACGTCCTGAACGGCGACAAGCTGGCCGTGGATACCCTGATCGAGGATCCCGGCGTCAAGGCCATCAGCTTTGTCGGCTCCACCCCCATCGCCAACTATGTCTACGAACGCGCCGCCCATTTCGGTAAGCGGGTACAGGCCATGGGCGGGGCCAAGAACCACATGATCGTCATGCCCGACGCGGATATGGAGCAGGCGGTGGATGCCCTCATGGGGGCGGCTTACGGCTCCGCCGGGGAACGCTGCATGGCGGTCTCCGTCGCCGTGCCCGTGGGCCGGGATACGGCTGACGAGCTGGTGGCGCGCCTGAAGCCGCGCATCGAGGCCCTGAAGATCGGGCCGTCGCTCGATCCGGACAGCGAAATGGGTCCCCTGGTTTCGGCCGAACATTTGGCCAAGGTGCGGGGCTATGTGGATCTGGGCGTGGAAGAAGGCGCCGATCTGGTGGTCGATGGCCGGGATTTCCATGCCCAGGGCTACGAAAACGGATTTTTTCTGGGCGGCTGCCTGTTCGACAATGTCACCGATGGCATGCGCATCTACCGGGAGGAAATCTTCGGCCCGGTGCTCTCGGTAGTCCGGGCGCCGGATTTCGACGAGGCCCTGCGCCTGCCCTCGAAGCATGAATTCGGCAATGGCGTCGCCATTTTCACCCGCGATGGCGATACGGCCCGCGCCTTCACGGACCGGGTCGAGGTCGGCATGGTCGGGGTCAACGTGCCCATTCCGGTGCCCATGGCGTTTTACAGTTTCGGCGGTTGGAAGCGTTCGGCCTTTGGCGATAGCAACCAGCATGGCCCCGACGGGGTGCATTTTTATACCCGGACCAAGACCGTGACCTCGCGCTGGCCCACGGGCATCCGGGCGGGCGTAGATTTCGCCATGCCGACGCCCGGTTCCTCATAGTTGCAGCGGTTGGCCGCGTGGAGGAGAACGAACCGCTCGCCCGTTACCGCGCGTTGCGCCGCTCGGGCGAATTGAACGCCGATCCGGCCCAGGAGCTGGCGGTGGAGAAGCTGCAAATGCTGCACCACCGCCTGGCCCGGTACGATCCCAACCAGGGCCAGGGCGGGAAATGGCGGCAGTTGCTTTTTGGCGGTGGCGCGAAGGAACCGGCGCCCGAAGGCATCTACATATACGGCGACGTGGGCCGGGGAAAATCCATGCTGATGGATCTTTTTTATGAGGGCGCCCCGATCGAGAAAAAGCGCCGGGTGCATTTCCACGAATTCATGGGCGAGGTGCATGGCCGTATCAACCAATTCCGCAAAACACCGAAGGCGGAGCGGGCCAAGCGGGGCTGGGGCGACGATCCCCTACCGCCCATCGCCGCCGATATCGCCGAAACGGCCTGGCTGCTCTGCTTCGACGAGTTCGAGGTGCGCGATATCGCCGACGCCATGATCCTGGGCCGCCTCTTTGCCCGCCTGTTCGAGCTGGGCGTGGTGGTCATCGCCACCTCCAACCGGGCGCCGGACGAATTGTACAAGGGCGGCCTGAACCGGCAATTGTTCCTGCCCTTCATCAAGGCCATGAAGGAACGCCTGGACGTGCTCTGTCTGGAGGGTCTGCTGGACTACCGCCAGGCCCGCATGCACGGCGTCTCCGTCTATCACACGCCCCTGGACGGGGCCGCCGAGAGCAAGCTGGACGCCGCCTTTGAAAGTCTGACCGACCAACCGGGCGGCCAGGGCGCGGAAATCAAGGTCAAGGGCCGCATCGTGAAAATCCCGCAACAGGCCAAGGGCGTGGCCCGCTTCCACTTTTCCGATCTCTGCGAAAACCCTCTGGGCGCGCACGACTATCTGGCCCTGACCCGGCATTTCCACACCATAATCCTGGCCGGCATTCCGCAATTAGGACCCGACCGACGCAACGAAGCCCGCCGCTTCGTGATCCTGATCGATATCCTCTACGACAATGCCATCAAACTGGTCGCCTCCGCCGCCACGGACGTGGATGATATCTACCCCTATGGCGACGGCGGCTTCGAATTCCAGCGCACCGCCTCGCGCCTGATGGAAATGCAATCAATGGAATATTTCGACGCCCCGCACCGGGCGGTGGCGGATATTTGAGGCTCGGGCGGGCTCAAGACCAGGGGATCGGCAAAGCTATACATATTCAATGCCGTAGGACACGAAACACCGGCATCCTCGGGCGCAGAGAAGCGGAGACCCCCCATGTCCCTGGCGATCCAGAGCCGCGGACAATTTTGTTTATTGCCCTGGATTGCCGGGTCGGGCCCACTGCTGTCCGGTTTAATTTTATAGACAATGCGCATGACATTGATTCTACTCGTTATCAGACGTTTTGCCGCGTTTGAGACACGAAATGGAGATCAATGCCATGCGCCATCAGAATAGGATATT
>JAYGEB010000147.1:0-1700 GCA_046582595.1 Alphaproteobacteria bacterium
TGGGCCCTGGAGGAAGCGCAGTTTTTCTGCACGCGGATGCAAATTCTTGGCACCTACCCCCGCAATCCGTTCCGCCATGACAAACGCTCGCACTACGAAGCCCCCCATGTCAAAGGCTGACGTGAAGGGATGAAGTCCGCCCGCGCGATAACAGTGATCGGCTGCCATGCGGAGGGCGAGGTGGGCCGGCTTGCGTCGAGAAGGCGTTAGCATTTCAGATGGAGGCCTGGATCTGGATTCCCATAACCTTTCTGGCCGCCTTCATGCAGGCGGCGCGGACGGCGGGGCAAAAGTACCTGACCAAGGATTTCTCCGCCGTCGGCGCCTCCTACGTGCGCTTCCTGTGGGGCCTGCCGTTCGCCCTTGGCTATCTCTATTTCCTCAATCGGATGGGCGGCCACGAGCTGCCCGCCGCGGGCTGGAACTTTTTTGTTTTCTCGGCCCTGGCCGGGCTGTCACAGATTATCGCCACCATTCTGCTGGTGTTCCTGTTTTCCCTGCGCAATTTCGCCATCGGCTCCACCTACGCCCGCACCGAGGCGCTGTTGACCGCCATCGTCGGCGCCATTGCCTTCCACGAGGCCCTGGCGGGGGCCGGCTGGCTGGCCGTCGGCATGGGCGCCATGGGCGTGGTGATGATCAATCTCGCCCGCACCGGCGTCGCCGGCGAGACCTTCGTGCGGCGCCTGTTCCAACCCGCCGCAGGCGTCGGGCTGCTCTCGGGCCTGGGCTTCGCCGGCGCCTCGCTGTTCCTGCGCCAGGCCAGCCTGTCCCTCGGCCTGGACGACTGGCTCTATGCCGCCGCCCTGACCCTGGCCATGGTGCTGGTGATCCAAACCGCCGTCATGTCCGCCTATATCGTGTGCCGCGCCCGCGATCAGTTGGCGGCCATGGCGCCGAATTGGCGCGGCTGCCTGTTTGTCGGCGTCACATCCGTGATCGGCTCGGCAGGCTGGTTCACCGCCATGACCATAGAACGCGCCGCCTACGTCAAGGCCCTGGGGCAGGTCGAATTGCTGTTCACCCTGGCGCTGTCGGTACTGTTCTTCAAGGAACGCTCCACGCCCAAGGAACTGCTGGGCATGGCCATGGTGGCCGGCAGCATCATTGTTCTTTTGTTATTTGGTTGAGACCAGCGCAAGAATAGCGGGGACGTAACCCCTTTTCCCAAAGGGAAAGAGGGGATTACGTCCCCGATTTTCGTTCTCTCGGGATGAGCAAATTCAAGAAAAAAAGACCCCAGTCTTCATTCGGAATGCCGGGAACAACGATGCGTGCCAGTCGAGCCATGGCGCATTATGGCAGACATGCGGTATTTAGTAAACTGTCACCGAAACCGTAGTAAACTGTCACCGGAACCTGTAGTGTCACCGGAACCTGCCTGTAGTGTCCGGATCATTCTGACAGAACGAATTAGGGAGACACGAGCCGCTCTTTCGCCCTGAAAACGGGCGAAAAACGGTCATGTCACATAATTCTTGGGCGCTTTGCCGTCCGGCTAATCTCCGCGCAGCCAGGCGGCGGCCAGTTGGTGGGCGATGAATTCCGGTGACAGTTTACTAATTAGCGCTTGCCTATGGTGTCGGGATCATTCTGATAGAACGAATTATGGTGACATGATCGAATGGCACTAAGTTAAGGATGCTCTGGCTTTGTATTTGCTCCGGTGCGCGCATTCTTTCATCTGGTGTCTTGGGGCT
>JAYGEB010000216.1:0-12652 GCA_046582595.1 Alphaproteobacteria bacterium
CCATCTGTACCTATCTGGCGGATCATGCGACCGAGGCTGACCTTGTTGCCGCGCCTGGCAGTTGGGGGCGAGGGCTGCATGACCAATGGATATCTTTCGTGCTGACGGAAATGGAGGCATGGCTTTGGAACACGGCGGTAAACAAATTTGTTCTGCCGCCGGAGCAGCGCATTGAAGCCGGGTTTGAACAAAATGCCATGATGTATAAGCGCGCCGCGTCAATGTTAAACGATGTACTTACGGATCAGGACTATTTGGTTGAAGATCGTTTCACCGTCACGGATATCATCGTCGGCTGGACCGTCAACTGGGGCCGCCGCCAGGGTCTACTGGAGAGTTTTACTGGACTTCAAGCTTATCTCGAAAGACTGTTCGAACGTCCAAATTGCGCCTTTGCCAAGGATTAATATCCGGATCGATATGTCAACGGCCATGGACCACCTCAGGGATCAACCAGCCCGCACCCCCTTTCCAAAGATTGAGATTGACGGCCTGGCCGTGCTAAGGGCGCCATAGTAACGCGCGCCAACACAACAATAATGGCCGCGCCAGGGGCTGCAGGCCGAGGTTCGGTGAAAATGGATCATGGCCCGCCTTGGCCAGGCGGTGCAGATAGGCCCGCGCCAGGCTGCCCTGCAACAAGGGCGAAATAGCCGGCCCTTGCAGGCGCGCGTTCCCCAGTTTGGCTAGTTCCAACCTTGCCGCGCCCGCGACCTGCCGCGCACAAGCGGCGACAACCTTGGGTCGGCGGCCCGACCAGACCTCTTCGGCCGTGATGCCATTCCCGGCAAGGATGTCCTGGGGCAGACAAAGCCGTCCCTGGTAGGCCCGGCCCGGCCGTTGATAGGGTATGGCGCGCAGCATTCCGGCCAGGGCATAGGCCGTCCCCGCCGCCCGCGCCGCCGCGATTTGTCCGGCCTCCAGTTGCCCGGAAGCCAGGGCCGCCAGATCGCCGCCCGTCGCCGCCGCATGGACGACGACGTCGGCCAGGGTGGCAAAAGGCGAATCGGTCAAATCCCGTTCCCTGGCGGACAATAGAGCCTGCATTGGCGGTATCAGGTGGGGTTGACCGGCCAACGCGGTCAGCACCGGATGGGCCGGGCCGTCGGCCTGGCCGGCCAAGCCCCGGGCCAAGCTGTCGCGCCACCATTGCAGGCGCATTTGACCCAACAGCGCCTGTTCGCCACCCGCCGTCACGGCGCGGGCGCACTCCAGATTAAAGGCGTACAGCGCCGCCTGAAGAGGCCGATGGGCGCGGGGCGCGAACAGCAAGGTCAAATAACGGTCCCGGTCTTCCCGCCGCAATTCGCCCAGGCAGTATTCATGGGCGGCGCCGCCCGCGGTCTCCACCGTCACGACCATGGACAACGGGTTTCAAGGGTGGTGGAAAATTTGCCCGGCCTCATTGCTCCCCCGCCGCTGTTCACGTATCACTGCCTGCAATGGATCATAGGATCGCGAGGGCCCAGTATATACCGTGATGGATATTGACCCTGAGCAGATATTGACATTTTCCCTATGAGCACGCCCGACCAACCCTCGCCTACTTCTTCGCAAACGGCTGATATCACCATGGGCCCGCCCGCCGGGCTCGCCGCCCGGCACCGCCTGCCGCCGGTGGAACCGGTTGAACCGGCCGAGGGTTTGCACTATGGTTGGTGGATCGTGCTGTCGGCGGTGCTGAGCATTTTCGTTTGCCTCGGTATCGGCCGCTTTGCCCTCGGCATGCTGTTGCCGGCCATGGGTCGGGCGCTGTCCCTGGATTACGTGCAAATGGGCTGGATCGGCACGGCCAATTTCATTGGTTATCTGCTGGGCGCCCTGTGGGTTCGGCGACTGCTGCCGCGCCATGGCGAACGGCGTTTGATCGCCATGTCATTGATGTTGATCGTCGCGACCATGGTGGGGGTTGCCTTGTCCGGTAACTTCGTGCCCATCCTGATCCTGTATGGCTGCACCGGCCTGGGCAGCGGCATCGCCATGGTCTCCTCCATGGCCTTGGTGCCCCATTGGTTTGCCCGCGAATGGCGGGGCCTGGCGGTCGGTTTTCTGTCCGTCGGCATGGGCCTGGCGATCATTCTGGCCGGCTGGGCGGTGCCCATCGCCAATGCCGAGATGGGCGTCATGGGCTGGCGCATGGGCTGGGGCGGGTTGGCGGTGCTGTGCCTGCCGATCGTGCTTTTCTGTCTTATCATGATCCGCAACCGGCCCTTGGATAAAGGGCTGGAACCGTTTGGCGAGGTTGCGGTCGATGACGAAAATTGGGTCGCTCCGATCGGCATGGCCCGGATGGAGGCCGGCGCCGGTCCCCGGCTTCGCAAGGCGATCCTGCGCCTTGGCGCCGTTTATTTCCTGTTTGGCGCCACCTATGTGGTCTATGGCACGTTCATCGTCACCACGCTGGTTCGCGAACATGGCATGGCCGAGGCCAAGGCCGGGCAGTTCTGGATCTGGCTGGGCGTATTCAGTCTGTTTTGCGGCCCGCTGCTCGGGCTCTTTTCCGACCGCCTGGGGCGCCGGGCGGGGCTGTGTCTGTCGTTGTTCCTGCAAGCCTGCGCCTATGCCCTGATAGCCCTCGGCAGCGGCGCCATGGCGGTTTATTTTTCCATCGCGCTGTTCGGCCTATCGGCCTTTGCCGTTCCCTTGATCATGACCGCGGCCGTTGCCGACTATTCCTCGCCCCTGCGCGCGGCCGGCATCATGGGTACGATCACCGCGATCTTCGGCGTCGGGCAAATTTTGGGACCCATTCTGGCCGGCGTCGTGGCGAATTACAGCGGCAGCTTCTCGCCGGCCTATCTGGTGTCCGCCTCGCTGGTCGCCCTGGCCATCGCGATCACGCTGACCTTGCCTGACCCGCCGTCCTAGACCATTTTCGAGATTGAAATGGTCGCTAAAGGTCGCGACCGCGGCCCGGCGCTTATGCGCCGCCCACGCCGAGCGGTGCGCTCTTGCGCACCAGCGTGAGCGAAGAGAGCTAGGCCCGAATCATTCAATTTCGAAATGGGTCGAGAGCGAATACCGTCTACCTGTTCGACGCCGATGGCTGAAACCCGGCCGCCCGTTCGTCGCGGCCCGTGGCGGCCAGTTCGCTTTCGGGTTCGCCGGCGATGCGCGTGTGACGCAAGATGCGGGGCTCGCCGTAGTCATAGGGCCGGGCCGCATGCAGCGCACAGCGGTTATCCCACATGAAAACATCGCCGGGACGCCAATCGTGGGCATAGGTGCGTGGCGGCTGGCAGGCGAAATCAAGCAGTTCGTCCAACAACTCCTGCGCTTCGCCGTCCTCCATGCCTGGAATGCGGTAGGCATGGCGGCCGATGAACAGAGATTTGCGGCCCGTCACCGGGTGGATATTCACCAGCGGACGCAGGGGCGCGCCCTTGTCATGATAGCCGTAGCCGGCGCCGGTTTCGACGACGTGGCCGATCTTGGCTTGCGATTGATAGAGCGAATGGTAGGCGGACAACCCCTCGATGCGGTCCTTCATGCCCTGCTCCAGTTCGTCATAGGCGGCGCGCATATCGGCCACCGCCGTCTCGCCGCCCGCCGAAGGCACCACCTGGGCGCACAGAATGGAGGCCTTCGCCGCCAGCGGCATGTACGAGCTGTCGGTATGCCAACCTTCGTTGCCGCGCAGGGTTTTGTAGCGGTGTTCATCGGGCCGCAGAATAGAGCCATCGGGTTTTTGATTGCTGACCGCCACCGCCTTGTCGCCGGTATTGCCGCGCAGGATCTCGATATCGCCAAAACGGCTGGCGAAGGCGATCTGGTCTTCCTCCGTCAGGTCTTGCGCGGGGAAAACCAACGCCGCGTATTCGTGAAAGGCATCTTCGACAATGTTCCAGGTATCGTCGTCCAGGTTGGCCAGATCGATATCGGAAATGGTGGCGCCAATGGTGGCATCAAGCGGTGTGACCGTCGGTTGCATGGGATCATCCTGTCATTCGTTTCGCCACTCAGTATGGCCGGCTATCGCCGATTATTGCAAGCGAGAGACCCGCCGCGCGCTTTGCCTGGCATGATGAACGGGGTAGTGTCCATCGGAGCGGATGAGATGCTCCGTTCGATAGGTGAAGCATGTCCAAGGACAAATGGCCCATCGACCGGGCGGCGATCGAGGATGCCGTCACCTGGTTGATCACGGCGCGGCGGTTTGCCGGGCCGCGCCAAGTGTTGGCGGAATTGTGCGGCCGGCTTGCAGATGCCGGTAGTGGCCTCTATCGCTCATCCGCCTTCATCCGCACCTTGCACCCCTCCATCATGGGGCGGCGGTACACCTGGACGGCGGGCGGGGAGGTCACCATGTTCGAGGCGCCCTACGCGGTACTGGAGAGCGATCTGTTCAAGATGAGTCCGGTTGGCGATGTCTATAAGACCGCCCGTCCGCTTCGCTTGCGGCTCTGTGAACCGGGTTTTCAAAGCCATTACAATAACATCGATGAACTGCGCGGTGAGGGAGCCAGCGATTATGTCATCCAGCCGCTGTTTTTCACCAATGGCGAAATTCACGCCATAAGCTGGAGCACCCGGCGGCCTGGTGGCTTCAGCGCCGGTGAGCTGGCCGCTTTCGATGCCGTGGCCCCGCCCTTCGCCCGGGCGACGGAGATTTATTGTCTGCGGCGCACGGCGGTGACCTTGCTGGATACTTATGTGGGGCATGGCGCCGGCGCCCGCATTCTCTCGGGCAATATCAAGCGCGGCGATGCCCAGTAGATCGATGCGGTCATTCTGGCCGCCGACCTGCGCGGCTTTACCCACTATACCGCCAGCCACGACGGCGCCCAGGTGGTCGAACGGTTAAATGCATTCTTCGATATTCTGGTGGCGCCGATCGCCGCGCGCGCCGGCGAAATCCTCAAGTTCACGGGCGATGGCCTGCTGGCGTTGTTCCCCTACGAGCGGGCGGCGGACCAGGGCCAGCGTTGCCGCGACGCCTTGGCCGCCGCGCGGGCCGCTATAGAGGCGCTGGCCGGCGCGCCGGACGCCGATGAAGCGATCCGCTGCGGCATCGCCCTGCATCCCGGCCGGGTCCTGTTCGGTAACGTGGGCAGCGACAGCCGCCTGGACTTCACGGCCATTGGCGAGGCGGTCAACATGGCGGCGCGCCTGGAAACCCTTGCCGGTGAACTTGGCCGCGGCATGGTGGTCTCGGCCGATTTCGCGGCGGCCGAGGGTGGGGCGTATCAAACTCTTGGCCACTTCACTCTCAAGGGCATTGCCGGCGATTGCGAGGCCCTGTCACCGGCCGGCGGTGATTTCGGATGACCCGGCTGGGTATTTTCATGCTCCTCGTCCTGATCGCCGGGTGGCCCCGCGCCGGCCTCGGGGACCGGTTCGAGGATGCGACCTGGGCCTATGAGGCCGGAGATTATATCGCGGCGGTGAGATTGTGGCGGCCCTTGGCCAAGCAGGGCGATGTACGGGCCCAGTGGGTTCTCGGCCTGATGAATGAAGACGGCGGCGGCGTGGCGCGGGATCTGGTCCGGGCCCATATGTGGTACAACCTCGCCGGCGCGAACGGCCATCCAAAGGCCCGCCAGTCGCGCGATGCCCTGGCCAATAAGATGACGCTTGAACTGGTTGCCGAGGCCCAGGACCGGGCCAACGAATGGGCGGCTGAATATCCTCAAGGCATGGCCTTGGCGCGATCGGCGGATCGGCCGGGACTTAATCAACGCGCGATGGCGGGCGAGGGGGAGGCCCAATTCAAGCTCGGCGAAATATATGACATCGGCCAAGGCGCGCCCCAGGATTTCGCCCAATCCTTGAAATGGTATGACCGGGCCACCCGGCGGGGCAATGTGGGCGCCCGGCGCAACCTTGGGGTCATGTTTCATGCGGCCAAGGGTGTCGCGCAAAATTACGCCGAAGCGGCCAAATGGCTGCGCCTGGCGGCGGATCAGGGCGATGGGGAGGCTCAGATGATCCTGGGCGGCATGCATGAACGCGGCCAGGGCATGGCGCGGGACCTCTTGGGCGCCCATATGTGGCTGAACCTGGCCGGCGCCCATGGCAAAAAAGCCGCGCGGGAGCGGCGGGACAAGCTGGCCGAGGCCATGACCCCCGCCCAGATCGCCAGGGCCCAGAGCCTGGCGCGGCAATGGACGGCCGCGCACGACGGAAATGTGCCCCCCGTCGATGTGGAAGGCGTGCGGTGGCGGCTTGAACGCGCCCGGCGCGGCGATGTGGATCAGATGTTTCTGGTCGGCATGATGTACGACATCGGTCACGACGTGAAGCGGGACCAGCGCGAGGCCGCGCGCTGGTATCTCAAGGCCGCCGCACGGGGCCATGTGGGCGCGCAATACAATCTTGGCGCGGCTTATTACCTCGGCTACGGCGTCGCCCAGGACTATGTGGAGGCCCATAAATGGTTTTCCATCGCCAATATCACCGGTCTGGAGAGGGCTATCGTCAACCGTGACATCGTCACCCGGCTGATGACGCCCGCGCAGGTGGCCGAGGCGCGGTATCGGAAGCGGGATTGATTGAAAAGCGAGGCCAACGAGGCGGTTGGCAGCCCGGTGGCGATGGTGTACAAGCGCCCGTCGTAATACGGGTCGGCGCTTCCCATATACAGCGTTGGCAACGCCGTCGAGCGGGTGGAATTATGCAGGAAGTCCTATTGGTTGTTCATTTGATGCTGGCGATCGCCATTGTCATCACCGTATTGTTGCAGCGCAGCGAAGGCGGCGCGTTGGGCATGGGCGGTGGCGGCGGTGGTGGCGGTGGCGGCGGGCTGATGACGGGCCGGGAAGCCGCCAATTTACTGACCCGTTCCACGGCCGTCCTGGCCGCATGCTTTTTTGCCACTTCCCTGACCTTGACCATTATGGCGGGCAATACCGGCGAGCAAAGATCAATTCTGGAACAATCGGAAAGTGGCGGCGCGGCGAATCAGCCCATCATTCCGGCCGGACCGACCGTCCCCACCGATAAATAGTAACCTTGCCGAGCCCCGTGCCATTCGGGCGGAAAAGCGGGATTTATGTCCTGACGGGCTGCCGAAAACTCAAACATCTCGCCTAACGATGTCATTCCCGCGAAAGCGGAAATCCAAAACTCTCCAATTTTTCCGCGGTTTTTGGCCGTTCCCTGGATTCCCGCTTTTGCGGGAATGACAAATGTGCGGCAAGATCCGACGCTTCAGATCGTTTTACAGCGGCCTGCTAAACCCAGCTAAATCTTGGACCATTGATGAAGTATGGCTTGGGCCCGGGGGCAGGCTCGGTTACTATGTAATTCCATGACGCGGTACATATTCATAACTGGCGGCGTGGTTTCCTCCCTGGGTAAAGGTTTGGCTTCGGCGGCGCTTGGCGCCTTGCTGCAGGCGCGCGGTTACTCCGTCCGCTTGCGCAAGCTTGACCCCTATCTCAACGTCGATCCGGGAACCATGAGCCCGACCCAACATGGCGAGGTTTACGTCACCGACGATGGTGCTGAAACCGACCTGGATCTGGGCCATTACGAACGCTTCACCGGGGTTGCCAGCCGGCAAAGCGATAACATCACCACGGGCCGGATTTACCAACAAATCTTGGCCAAGGAACGCCGCGGCGATTATCTGGGACGCACGGTGCAGGTCATTCCCCATGTCACCGACGCCATCAAGGAATTCGTCCTGAACGAGACCGAGGGCACGGACTTTATTCTTTGCGAAATCGGCGGCACCGTGGGCGATATCGAAAGCCTGCCGTTTCTGGAGGCGATCCGCCAGCTCGGCAATGATCTGCCGCGCGGCCGGACGGCTTATGTGCATGCGACCTTGGTGCCATATATCGCGGCCGCCGGGGAATTGAAGACCAAACCAACGCAGCATTCGGTCAAGGAATTGCGCTCCATCGGGATTCAGCCCGATGTGTTGCTGTGCCGCAGCGACCGGGAAATCCCCATGCGTGAACAGCGCAAGATCGCCCTGTTCTGCAATGTGCGGGAAAGCGCCGTGATCCAGGCCCTGGACTGCCGCTCCATCTATGAAGTGCCGCTGGCCTACCATGCGGAAGGTTTCGACGGCGAAGTTCTGAAAGTCTTTGGCATCGAGGATGCGCCGCCCGCCGATCTAACCCGGTGGCGGGAGATCAATAGCCGGATTGAATCGCCGGAAGGCACGGTGAAGATCGCCGTGGTGGGTAAATACACAGACCTGCAAGATGCCTATAAATCCCTTGGCGAGGCTTTGGTGCATGGCGGCCTGGCCAACCATGTAAAGGTGGAGTTGCAGTGGATTGAAAGCGAAACGTTCGAGCAGCCCGACGCCGTGCAGCGCCTGGAAGGCGTGGATGGAATATTGGTGCCGGGTGGCTTTGGCGAACGGGGTTCGGAGGGCAAAATCGCCGCCGCGACCTTCGCCCGCACCAAGAATGTGCCCTATTTCGGCATCTGTTTCGGCATGCAGATGGCGGTGATCGAGGCGGCGCGCAACCTGGCCGGCCTCGCGGGGGCCTCATCTACTGAATTTGGCGCCTGCGATGATCCGATCATCGGTTTGATGACCGAATGGACCGAGGGCAACGTGCTGCAAACCCGCGATCGCGATGATGACAAGGGCGGCACCATGCGTCTGGGCCAATACCAATGCCAATTGGTGGCGGGTTCAAAAGTCAATGGGATCTATGTCAACGGCGCCGCAGAGGATGGGGCATCGGGGCTATTAATCTCGGAACGTCACCGGCACCGGTATGAGGTGAACATCAATTACCGCCAGACGCTGGAGGCGGTTGGCCTGCGTTTTTCCGGTCTGTCGCCGGATGGCTCCTTGCCGGAAATAGTGGAGTTGGAGGGACACCCCTGGTTCATCGGCGTGCAGTTCCACCCCGAATTGAAGTCAAAACCGTTCGAACCGCACCCCTTGTTCGCCTCCTTTATTGCCGCCGCCGTCGACCAAATGCGCCTGGTATAAGGCCATGACGGATGTCACCATCGGCAATGTCACGGTCGGAAATGACCGGCCCCTGACCCTGATCGCCGGGCCGTGCGCCATGGAAAGCCGGGAACATGCGTTGGAGATGGCGGACCGCCTGACCAGCCTGGCGGACAAACTCGGCTTTTCATTGATCTATAAATCGTCATTCGACAAGGCCAATCGCACTTCATTGGACAGCCCCAGGGGCATTGGTCTGGAGGCGGGCTTGGACATCTTCGCCGAAATCAAGGAACGTTATCATTGCCCCGTGCTGACGGATGTCCATACCGAAGCGCAATGCGCGGCGGCGGCCAAGGTCGTGGATGTCTTGCAAATCCCCGCCTTTTTATGCCGGCAAACGGACCTGCTTTTGGCGGCGGCGGCGACGGGGCGGGCGGTCAACGTCAAGAAGGGCCAGTTCCTGGCGCCCTGGGACATGGCGAACGTGGTGGCCAAGCTAACAGGCGGTGGCAACAACAACGTTCTGGTAACCGAGCGCGGGGCCTCGTTTGGCTACAACACCCTGGTCAGCGACATGCGCGCCCTGCCGGTGTTGAAGGATATTGGCCAGCCGGTGGTGTTCGACGCCACTCATTCCGTGCAACAGCCGGGCGGGCGGGGGGAGACGTCCGGCGGGCAAAGGGAAATGGTGCCCGTGCTGGCCCGCGCCGCCGTGGCCATCGGCGTCGCGGCGGTCTTCCTGGAGACCCATGAAGATCCCGACAATGCGCCGTCCGACGGCCCCAACATGGTGCCGGTGGATCAGATGGGCCCGTTGATGGAGACCCTGTTGGCCTTCGACCGGCTGGCCAAAGCACGATAATGGCGCCCGATCAGGCGCGGGTGGAAATCGACCGCCTGCTGGAAGAATTGCTGGAGCGTCACGACCTGCGCGTCCGTGCCTCCCATAACCGGGCCCGGGCCGATGCCGGTCCCTCGTTGATGGGCGGGATGCGCAGTTCCGATCATTACACCTACAATTATGTGCGGGAGGCCGCCGACGACTGCCTGCGCGATGCCTCCATGGTGCTGCTGGAATATGCCGGCGAACGGGGGATTGAACCCAATGTCCTTGCCCCCGCCGCGCGGGATTGTCTGGCCCGGCACTTTCAGGCCATCAAGGACTACCTGTACGATGACATCAACCAGCCGCCCGCGCATGAATACGGCATGCGGCCCAGCCGGGAGTCCCTGGCCGAAGTCGGCCGTTACCTCGACGAACGCCTCTCGCGCGCCATGACATCCCTGGCCAGGGGCCGGTTGGATGAACGTTTGCGGCCCAGGTTCAGCCTGGCCGGGCCCCTGCTGGACCGTCTGGGCGGCGGCCACAGGGTGGCGATGTGCGTGGTCGGGGTTCTGTTGATATGGGCCTTGGTGTCCGGACTTTGACAGTAGCCGCCGAAAGGCGGTAAGAGCGCATGACGGCTTTCAGGGAAAGAAAACATGAGCGCGATCATCGATATTGTTGGCCGGGAAATCCTCGACAGCCGCGGCAACCCCACGGTGGAGGTGGAGGTGACGCTGGACGGCGGCGCCTTTGGCCGCGCCGCCGTGCCCTCGGGCGCTTCCACGGGCGCCCATGAGGCCGTGGAACGGCGTGACGGCGGCGACCGGTACGGGGGCAAGGGCGTGTTGGGCGCCATTGATAGCGTGAATGGCGAATTGTTTGATGCCCTCTCGGGCCTTGATGCCGGCGATCAGGCCAGCATCGATGCCATCATGTGCGAGTTGGATGGCACTCCCAACAAGGCCAAGCTGGGCGCCAATGCCATTCTGGGCGTCAGTCTGGCGGTCGCCAAGGCCGCCGCCGCGGATGCGGGGCTGCCGCTATACCGCTATGTGGGCGGCGTTGGCGCGCGGACCTTGCCGGTGCCCATGATGAATATCGTCAATGGCGGGGCCCATGCGGACAATCCCATTGATATTCAGGAATTCATGATCATGCCGGTGCGGGCCGACGGCTTCCGCCAGGCCCTGCGCATGGGGGCGGAAGTATTCCACGCCTTGCGCGGCGCCCTGATGGATGCTGGCCACAACACCAATGTGGGTGACGAGGGCGGCTTCGCGCCGATGTTGAACAGTACCGACGAGGCCATGGGTTTTATCATGAAGGCGATCGAGGCGGCGGGCTACCGTCCGGGCGAGGAGATCTATCTGGCTCTGGATCCGGCCTCCACCGAGTTCTACCGCGACGGCAAATATCATCTGGACGGCGAGGGCAAGGTTCTGGAGGCGGGGGAAATGGCGGCTTACTACCAAGATCTGACCGGCCGCTACCCCATCATCTCGATCGAGGACGGCATGGCCGAGGATGACTGGGACGGCTGGGATGCCTTGACCCGGGCCATTGGCGGCCGCGTGCAGTTGGTGGGCGACGATCTGTTCGTGACCAATCCCGTGCGCCTGGCCCAGGGCATCGAGAGGGGCGTCGCGAACGCCATCTTGATCAAGGTCAATCAGATCGGCACCCTGTCGGAGACCCTGGATGCGGTGGAAATGGCCCACAAGGCCGGCTACCGCGCGGTGATGTCCCACCGCTCCGGCGAGACCGAGGACAGCACCATCGCCGACCTGGCCGTGGCCACCAATTGTGGCCAGATCAAGACCGGTTCATTGTCCCGTTCCGACCGTCTGGCCAAGTACAACCAACTGCTCCGCATCGAGGAACAGCTTGGACCCCAGGCCCGCTATGCCGGAACGGCGGTGCTGTTGAACTGAGCGCCGCCGCCTAGACCATTTACGAGATTGAAGTGGTCGATCAAGGCCGCGACGGCGGCCCGGCGCTTATGCGCCGCCCGCGCGGAGCGGTGCGCTCTTGCGCACAAGCGTGAGCGAAAAGAGCCAGGCCCGATTCATTCAATCTCGAAAATGGTCTAGGCGCCGCCACGATCACGCGGGCATCGGTTGTACGGATATCTCCCGCTCTCCAGAGCATGTCCTCTTTGAACATGCCCGAATTCTTAAGAAAAGAGCAATTGAACCAACTACTTGGATCGCAAGAGCGCATCCAATTAGTCGAAAATTGCTCTGGCCCTGACCTGGGCAAGGTCGAAATTTATCTGCAGGCTCAGCCAGCCCCGGGCCGTGCCCCAGGCCATCTTTTCAAACCGCGGCGCCATTTCCGGTGATATCGCCGACTTCCCGTTGACCACGTTGTTAAGGGTTTGACGCGTCACGCCCAGCCGCCGGGCGGCCTCGGTCACGCTCAGACCCAATGGCTCCAGGCAGGTCAGCCGGACATTGCGTCCAGGATGCGGCGGCTTCTTCATTGCCATCCGATTTTCTCCTCTAGACTTTTTTCGATATTCATCGAATCAAGTCTATTCTTCTTCGCTCACGCTTGTGCGCAAGAGCGCACCGCTCCGCGCGGGCGGCGCATAAACGCAGGGCTGCCGTCGCAGCCTTGTCTGCGCAATTCTGTACCAAAAATGCTCTATTGTTAGTCGACGCTCAGGCCGCGCCTAGGCGCCGCCGTCGATCTTGAGTATGGCGCCGGTGGTGTAGCTGGCGCCGTCGGAGGCCAAGTAGAGCGCGGCGGCGGCGACTTCCTCGGCCTCGCCGCCCCGGCGCATGGCGATGGCGGTTTCGGCCCGCGCGTTGAAGGCCTCCATGTCCCAGGCTTTCGAGATGTCGGTCAGAAAGGGGCCGGGCATGATGCAGTTGACGCGCACCTTGGGGCCATAGGCATCCGCGAAGGCTTCCGTCATGGCGTTCACGCCGGCCTTGGCGGCGGCATAGGTGATG